>CALAGJ010000094.1 GCA_937892395.1 uncultured Parafilimonas sp. | reverse complement strand
GTGTGCTCTTCCGATCTCAAATTTTACTACAAAGTCAAGTGGCACAGGCCTTGGACTTGCTATCTGTAAAGCAATTACAGAAAAAGCAAATGGCCAAATATGGTTTGAAACAGCAGATCAAGTAGGAAGCAGTTTCTTTGTTTCATTCAATTCAATAGCATAAAAATGAGTTACAATAATGAATATATAGCAGCACAATTTTCTCTATTATCAAAGCTAATGGATATACATGGTGAAAACAGTTTTAGAAGCCGTAGTTATAGCAATGCTGCATTTGTTATAGACAAGCTGCCTGTTGAGCTTTCTGATTTGTCCGTTGATAAAATTATTGCCATTAAGGGCATTGGGGATTCTGTAGCAAAAAGAGTAGATGAAATACAACAAACCGGCACACTGAAAAGCCTGATTGATTTGTTAGAAAAGACACCGCCCGGAATTACTGAAATGCTTCAGATAAAAGGTTTGGGTCCAAAAAAAATTGCTACAATTTGGCAAGAGATGGACATTGAAAGTTTGGGAGAACTATTATATGCATGTCATGAAAACCGCTTGATGTTGTATAAAGGATTTGGAGAAAAAACACAACAGAGTGTAAAAGAATCCATTGAATTCTATTTTAAAAATCAAGGTTCATTTTTATATGCGGAGGCAGAAGTATTTGCCACACAAATGCAGTTGATGCTGCAAGAAAATTTTCCGGAAAATGTATTTGAAATAACAGGTGCCTTTCGCAGGCAGTGCAATACTTTAGAGCAATTAGAATGGGTTTCAAATGCAGATCCCGTGCAGCTTTCAGTTTACATGCAAACAATTGGTTTTGCAAAAGAAGGCAATCAACTACATTTTAAAAAACAAAGTGTTATTGATATTTTTTTTCATACAACAAGCAATGCAAATCTACATACCACTTTATTCAACACCACTGCAAGTACGGCATTTTTAACCGCATGGAATGAGCAGTATTCCATTGCAGAAAATGTTGAAAATGAAAACGCAATATTTGCGCAGTATCAGCTTCCTTATATCCTTCCTTGCAGAAGAGAAAATGGGGATATTCAGCAGCTTATAAAGGACAATGAATCATTGATTGACACTAAGGATATCAAAGGTATTATTCATTCGCACAGTAAGTGGAGTGATGGCAGCAATACCTTGGATGAAATGGCTGTGGCAGCAAAGGCACAGGGATTTGAATACCTCATAATCAGTGACCATAGTCAGAGTGCTTTTTATGCAAATGGATTGAAAGAAGACCGCATAAAAGCACAACATGCAGAAATAGATATACTCAATAAAAAATTAGCGCCTTTTGTGATTTTCAAAAGTATAGAATGTGATATTTTAAATGATGGCAGTTTAGACTATCCTGACCATATTCTCTCCAGCTTTGATTGTGTGATAACATCTGTACACAGCAACCTAAAAATGACAGAGGAAAAAGCAATGAATCGTTTGCTCAAGGCCATTGAAAATCCTTTTACAAATATTCTTGGCCACATGACGGGTAGGCTGCTATTGAGCAGGGCAGGATACCCCGTAGATCATCAAGCAATCATTGAAGCTTGTGCTGCGCACAATGTGGTTATAGAAATCAATGCTCACCCAAGACGCTTAGACATTGACTGGCAATGGATTCCGATGTGCATAGAAAACAATGTACTACTATCTATCAATCCGGATGCACACCATATTGATGGATACCATGATTTACGCTATGGAGTATTATCAGCACAAAAGGGTGGTCTAAAAGCTGCAAATAATTTGAGCAGTTTTAACCTATTGCAAATGCAAAATTTTATTGCTGCGCAGCAGTTAAAAAGGAAGATATAGTATACTTTCTATTTACTTTAGAATAAGCCCATAATTAAGTGAATATCCTTTATTCGCTGCGCAATGCCTTTACAGGATTTGACAAAGCAGCTCTTATGAATTGAAAACTGATGGTAAGCATTGCAACTACCAAAGTTATTGCGCCAGCATAAATAAAAATTCCATAACCAATATCTATTCGATAGCTGAATTGGTCCAACCATTTATTCATGGCATACCATGCTAATGGTGTTGCAATTAAGAAAGCAAAAAGAATTAATTTGACAAAGCCCAATGAAAGTAATAGATTGATTTGTGCCACAGTTGCGCCCAATACTTTTCTGATACCAATTTCCTTTATTCGTTGACGGGCAGCATAAGCTGATAAGCCAAACAATCCCATGCAGGCAAGCAGTACAGCTAATAGGGCAAATACATTAAACACACTGCCGGTGCGTTTTTCAGCATCATACATTTGCTGATACTCTTCATCCATAAAATGATATACAAAAGGACGATATGGAGCCAATTCCTTCCACTTTTTTTCGAGTCCGCTCAATACACCCGCCATATTTTTTCCATCCGTTTGTACAATTAAGTTATTACCCCAATTTGTTGGAAACAATACAAGCGGTTCTATATTGTTGTGCAATGATGCAAAATGAAAATCCTTTACAACACCCTTTACTTCACCGGGGCGATCTTCACCCAAATACATTTTTTTACCAATAGCTTCCTGAGCAGTCCATCCCAGTGCTTTTGCCGCAGATTCATTTAATATAAATTGATAGTAGCTTTTGGTGTAGTCTTTATTTGTAGCAGCAAGTACATCTTGATATGTAAATGATGTGCCGGCAAGAAGTTCTATACCTGTAGTTTGTATATAAGATTCATCAACAGGATTAGCTGTTACAGCCATTTGTTTTTTGAGATCTGGGCCGCTCATATTATAGCCACCTAATATTTTTACAGGACTCTCATAAGCCATAGAAACAGATTTAACTGATGATAAACCCATCACTTCTTTTTTGACTACATCAATTTTTTCAATGAGTTTTTGATCTAAACTTACTATGAGTACATTGTCTTTGCTATAACCCAATTTTTTGTGTTGAATATAGTAAAGCTGATTGCCAATGATGAATGTAGAAATAATCAGAAAAATAGAAATGATAAACTGAAATACGATTAATCCCTTTCGTAAACTATTGCCACTACTTGTGTTTTTAAACTGACCCTTTAAAACCACAATGGGGTTATATGCTGATAACATGAGTGCCGGATAACTGCCGGCCAACAAACCAATAAACAATACAAATCCAATAGTAGTTATCAATAAATAAGGCTGAAAAAAACCACTATATGATAAAGAACTTGCGGTGAGTAAATTAAATGCCGGAAGCAATGGAATGAGTATGATATAGCTGAGCAGCAATGAGAGAATGGTAATGAATAATGACTCATTTATAAACTGCCAGAATAGCTGCTTGCGCTGCGCTCCACTCGATTTTCTTATGCCAACTTCTTTTGCTCTTTCTGCACTTCTTGCAGTACTTAAATTGATATATGTAAAGCATGCTATGGCAAGAATCAAGAATGCCACTGCTATAATGATATAGATATAATTGATATTGCTATTTGGTTTAAAGGCATCGTAAGGTGAATACAAATGTACTTTAGCAAAATGCTCCAATTCAAAATTGAGTGTCCATTCTTCCCTGACACTTTCACCCACCATAAATGCATTGATTTTTTTTTGCAGCGGTTCAAAAGATGTTTTGTTATTCAACAGAAGATAAGTAGTAAAATTTGCATTACTATATGTTTCTTCTTGCAATGGACCAAAGCTGGACAGAGAAGCAATCATATTGTACTGTATTTGCGAATTGCCAGGACAATCTTCTACTACACCCGTTATTAAATAGGGATCCTGCACACTGCTTATCAGCAATGATTTACCGACAGGATTTTCTTTGCCAAAATATTTTTCTGCAATATGCTTTGAAATCACCAACATTTTTGGTGCCTTCAGCACCTGATTTTTATCACCGCTCAGTAATTTAAAATCAAATACATTGAATAGTGTAGAGTCGGCATATAAAAAATCTTTTTCCTCAAATACTTTATCGCCATATTTTACTAAGCGTGTAGAGCTGGACATACGCATACCATCTGATACTTCCGGAAATTGTCTTTTAAACTCCGGGAATACACGGGTGCTGGTAAAGTTACCTTTGGCACCTTCGTCCCCAATTTTATATTCCATAATGACCCGGGCAATACGATCATTTTTAGAATGAAATTTGTCGTAGCTAAGCTCATACTGCAAGTACTGTGCAAGCAATAAACAACAGCTCAATCCTAAGGCTAGTCCAATAATATTTATGGATGAAAAAACTTTGTTTCGCATCAAACT
This sequence comes from uncultured Parafilimonas sp., assembly GCA_937892395.1. GTDB lineage: Bacteria > Bacteroidota > Bacteroidia > Chitinophagales > Chitinophagaceae > CALAGJ01. The sequence continues at coordinate 11,878 of CALAGJ010000094.1, read as the reverse complement.
TCTGAATGCAATCTTGAAATAATTCTTGAGCATATTATTTGTTCTACATCTTAAATAATTAATAATCTTATTCGCTACGCAATGTAATTATAGGGCTATATTTTGATACCCTCCATGCTTGTGAAAATACAATCAAAATACTGATTAGGAATAATGCCATAACAGCCACTATAAATACACCTGCACTAATGTTTATGCGGTTGGCAAAAAATTGTAACCACATATTATTCAGGAAAAATGCAATTGGTGTAGCAATCATTATAGCCAGTAACATTAAGCCTAAAAAGCTCTTTGAGAGCAAAAAGATAATCTGCAGTCCTGATGATCCTAATACTTTACGTATTCCTATTTCTTTTTGTCTTGTTTCCGCAGTATATGTTGCCATGCCAAGTAAACCCAAGCAGGATATAATAACTGCAAGCATAGCAATAAAGCCAATTACTTTTGAAGCCACACTCAGCATTGAATGAAAAAATAATATCTGCTGATCATAAAATTCATATTCAAATTTGCTTGCCGGATTTACAAGCTTCCAAGCAGCTTGCAAAAAATTCACTGTTTCAGTAGGAGACGCAGCAGCTATACGAATTGTTACATAACCAAATTCTTTTTTTCTATTTCGTAGCATGAGTGGTTGCACTCCTCTGTCAGCACTTAAAAAATTAAAGTCTTTGACAACGCCAATTATTTCTAAAGTATGACCATCTACTTGCAATCTTTGTCCTATAGCAGCAGCAGCAGATGGGTATTGATACGCACTTACCATCTTCTCATTAATTAATAAAAAAGTTTCATTACTATCTGTAGGCAACTCCGGTAAATTCCTTCCGGCTACCAATTGCAAACCCCATACATCTAAACATTTGGCATCAATATCAATATAACTCGCAGGTAAACTATCTTTCACTTGCTCAGCCCTGTAGGTCATAGTGCCATTTTGGGTACCAATAGACGGCGGAAATGCACATGCAGAAACAGATATAACGTTTTTATTTGAGGATATTTTTTCTGCAAATCGGGCATAATTTTCAGTTTTATACAGTTTTACATTCACTACATTTTCCTTATTGAATCCATAGTCTAAATTGAAAATATGTTGCGTTTGCTGATATACCATGGCAGCAGACACTATAAAAATTAATGATACACAAAACTGTATAGTCAGTAAGATTTTTCTTATAGTAAATCCTTTAAAAATTTTGATACTATTAGCCTTTTTGAAAATCTGTATTGGATTAAACACAGAAATATATGTGGCAGGCAAAATACCCGCAATAAAACCAACAACAAGGCTTAATAGTAGGAACTTAGTAAGAATCTGAAAATTGTATTCAAATGAAATATGAAAAAACTGATTTACCCATAAACCAGTCACTAAAGGTTCAAGCAGAAGTAAGATGATGCAGGCAGCCAGCAAAGCAATAAAAGCATACACAACTGACTCGGCAATAAATTGAGCAAATATTTGCTTCCTGCTTGCACCAGACACTTTTCTTATGCCTATTTCTTTTGCCCTTGTTAGTGATTTTGCCAAAGAAAGATTGGTATAATTCAAACAGGCAGATAGCATAATAATCATACTCAATATTCCTAAAAATAGTAAAACCCCTTCTGGCATTGTAGTGCTTGTCATATTGCCAATAGCAGGGCCTGGAGTTATTTCACTTAACCCTACCGCCTTATAAGCTTTGTCATTTAAAGAAGGGTTGGATGTATAATATTTTGCACACACTTTATCAAGCATTTGTTGGAGGTCTGACTTTGACTTATCTTTTGGTAATAGTATATAAGTATATGCCTCCCACACATTTGCCCAGTCAGCTTCATTTACATTTAAAATAGAATCATTACTTAGGGATTTGAGGGTGCTGAGTGAAGCAAGTATTTCAAATGGCAAATGTGTTTTTCCGGGATTATTTTTTAATACACCTGTAATGATAAAATTGCCATACGCAGTTTCCCTATTTCCTGTTTCAAATCCACCAGGGTGTATGCCTTTGTCATTGAACCTTATTACTTTACCTAACGGATTTTCGTTATAAAATAATTGTGACGCTACTTGTTTTGAAATAACAATTGAGAATGGATTAACCAAAGCTGTTTTTATATCTCCAGCTTCTAATTTAAAATCCATTACTTCAAAAATGCCACCATCAGCAAAATAGCCTCCCCCAGATGCTATTTTATCTCCATAAAACATATCTCCGCCAATGCCTCTTCGAATTGTTTCAGCAGCTTCTATTCCTGTATATTCTTTTTTTAATTCTTCCCCAAGGGGGAATGCAGTCGTGGCAGTTTCCATATCATTGCCATTAATACCAACTGTATTTATACGATAAACTCGATCGTAATTTTTATTAAAAGTATCATATCCTTTTTGATCTGCAACTATCATCATTATGAGTAGACATACAGACATGCTGATAGCTAAGCCGAATATATTTATAAAGGAAAAACTCTTATGCCGAAGTAAATTTCTAAAGGCAATTTTAAAATAATTTTTAATCATTACTTACTGTATTAATAGAAAATATTTAGTATATTTCAATGGGCATGCCAAAGCTGAAATGCAATGCGGCAAAGAGTTGTAGCAATGGTATTTCCTAAATGTGTACGAAAACGAACAGTTTTTGTACGGTATGGTATGAAAGGAAATACTATGTTTTGAGAATTTTAAGTAGATCTATGAATTTATCTTAAAGTAGTCTATGCATTAAAAGACGAATCAAATTTTTTTAAAAATGGTTGCGATTATAGGTTTGTAAGGACTAAATATCTTATCGTTTATATGGCTAGTCGCATCAACATATATTTATTCTTTTCACCAGTAGTTTTCATGATTAGTTATTATAGCAATTTCAAAAGGCTTTTCAGATAAGTATAATATTCGAAAATCTTAAGAAAGTAATCAAAATAAATTACGAGTATATTACCTCAACAATTTATACAACTTTTTTTCTCCTGCATCATTCATAAGTTGTAAATAATATATGCCTTTTCCAATACTATTAGATATACCGGGCTGTGGAAAAGGATTGTTACCTATAATGGCTTGAATGTTACTGTTAATAATCACCTTGCCATTCTGGTCAATAAAGTTTATATATATTTTTTGTACTTTGGTGCTATAGACTTTTACTTTATAAAAATCTACAACTGGGTTAGCAGATATTAGTTTCATGGATCCCTCAAAAGTTGGTATTGATGAGCTGCATTTGCCATTTTGTTTTAGATTATTGTCTAACCAAAACAATCTTTCGTCTAACCAAGTTTTCAAAGTAGTTATTTCCTCAGCGTATGTATTAGGAATGGGTTGTGGATTAGGCCATACATAGGTGCCAAGTATGGGCCATTTTTGAAAGTGTCTTGCTGACGCCTCTGACAAAAGAGTACTTACAGAGTCAATAGCATGTTTTAGGTATTCGTTACTCAAATAAGAAGATCTTGTTTCTTTCCAACGACAGTAAAGATTTGATGTAAAAGTAGTGTCTTGCATAAATCTATCCCACCAAAATGGCACTTGCCAATAGTCGCCGGAACACACAGTATTAAATTTATAAGACCAACCTGCTGTATTACTTCCATCACAATAATCTGCATTTCTAAATGCTAAATCATAATCCCAAACCGGCCCTGCAATAATTTTTGAATTAATACTATTTCTATCTTTATGAAAATAGCTACTGAGTCTATATCCATCCACATTTCGGCTTATTTCATTCACTATAAAATAGTCTATAAAAGAACCTTCATCAGCATATCGTCTAAACCCAATAGTTGGGTTTTGAAAACTACTTCCATACAAGGCATTTTCAAAACTATCAACATAACTTTTTATATAATCTTTCTGTGTCTGGTTGATATCTTCCAACTTTGGATAAACATGAGAAAATTGTATATAAGGATTATTGCTACCACTTGTGAGGTACTTTGAAAACCAACCATCAGCTTCTTTATCAATGCTGAATATATAACCACCTGTAAGCGCATCACCACTTATATCCTTACTTCCAAGTTTTGAAATATTCACTCTGCCTACATCTCTTTTTATTTTCTCCATAAATATATATACTCCAACATACACATTATTTAAAACAACTTCCACATACCTACAGTGTGCAGCCCAATGACCTAAATTATTTGACATGGTATAAGCCAAAAAATTACGTATCAGTGTTTTATCTGTATACGGTGCATACAATATCCAATCACTTTCTTCAGGCAAGCCAAATAATGCTTGATCTATACCTTCATTGTCATCATCCCACAGTTCAATGGAGTATGATTTCATCGGAAATGATTGTGAGGATTGGCCTCTTATTTCAATACCTATCTTTCCATTATATTCATTGGGTATATCTACAATATTATTGCGCAAACCACCGCCATTATTGATAATTCCCATTTCTGCTGCTATTTTGGGTTCATCTAATATCTCCTGACCGTCGGTATTTATAATAACAATTGGAAGATTGGATGAAGTTAAATTAACCTGTGCATTTGTTGTAATAAACGAAAAGAGAATAAGAAAAAAAAAGATATACCTTAACATTGGAATGATTTCGTCAAAAATAGAAAAAACAGACTTCAACTAAAGAAAAGAATTCTTTGAATATTTATTTCTTTACCTCAGGTTTTGTGTGTAAAAAATTAATGCTATTTAAAGCATCACAGTTCCAATCCCAAACCATATCGGGATTCCGTTATTCTGTTCTAAGTAACTTAACCGGATTTGTTCTTACAGCTTCCCACACTTTTATACTTGTAATGATGCCCGTAATCAAAAATAAAACGGATACAGACAAGATTAAGGTAAGTGATGATACGCCGGAATGTAATTTAAAAATTAAATCGAGTAATAAATTTGTCAGGGACCAACCTCCTGCACAACCCAATAATGAGGATACTATAAAAATCCAGAAATAGTTTTTATTGATGAGTATGAGTATATGACCAGGATTGGCTCCTACTACTTTTCTCAATGCAATTTCTTTCATCTTTTTTAATGCAGTTAAAGATACCAATGCAAATAGTCCGGTAGCAGTAAGCAATACAGATACTAAAGCAAAGCCTTTGAAAATAACAGCAATTGAAACAGTAGTTTTATAAGCATCCGCTTTTACTTCATTCTGATAAAATGCATTAAAAGGCTTTAATGGAAATAAGCGCTTCCATACATCATTTGCTTTTGCATAGACTTTATTTAAGTTCTCGGGCTTGGACTGAATAATTAAATATTGATATCTATTTTCAGCACCCAATTTCATGGCTACAGGCTCCATAGGATTATACAATGACTCCATTTGGAAATCTTCGAGTACGCCTACTACATCATAGTTTAAGCTGTCAATTTTTATCCGCTTATTAAGTGCTTGTCTTTCATTCCACCCAAATTCTGCAGCCATTTTTTTTGTAATTAAAATGGCGCTATTGAAATCAGCTTGTGAAGTGGCATCAAAGTTTCTACCTGTCTTCATTTTAAGCTCCATTGTTTGTACATAATCAGCTCCTACTTCCATAAAACAGCCCTCTTTTTTCATTCCATTGGCTTCCATGAGTGGCATTCTATATTCATGAGCTATATGACTTCGGGTACCGGTAAGTGCTGTGATTTCTGGCACTTGAGCCAACTCATTTTTTAATGCTTGATAAGTTGTAGAATCATTAAACCGAATGCCAATCGTATTTTCAAGACTATACCCATAATCAAAATTTCGCTGATAGTCGGCATTTTTTGCAAATGCAATTCCTGCTATTACCGTTATTATGGCAATTGATAATTGCAATCCCAACATGATACGTGAAAACAAATTTGAACCACCAAACTTTACATTACCTCTAAAAATTGATGTGGCATTAAATCTGCTCAAATAAAAGGCAGGATATCCACCCGCAAATAAAGTGGTAATTCCAAGCAGAGCAAGCATAAAGATAAGCAGCGTAGTATCATGAAGGTAATCCGCCTGCACTTGAGTGGTAAACATTGCATTAAATACAGGCAACCACCAATTATTCAAAGCGATGGAGAGTATGATTGAGCATAAAACGATAACAGCAGACTCCAACAAAACCTGCCGGATTAAATCTCCATGAGAGCTGCCTAAAACCTTGCGCATACCAATTTCTTTGAGCCTTCGGTTGGCTTGTGCCACTGTGGTATTTGAAAAATTGAGACAGGCTGAAATGAACACCAAGATAGCCAGCACAAATGCTCCATAAGCAGCTGCATCACCGGGGCGCTCCCACAAGTAGTTATCTTGAACAAGGCCGCTGAGGGTGGCATTTTCTACAGCCGTTATTAGTTTAAATGATGTAACTGCCCAATCTTTTCTTACGCTATTTTGAACAGGTAAATAACGGCTTAGTTCAGCTTCAATACGCTTTGCATTTGCAGCATCAGGTATTTGTAAAAAAGCGGCATCTAAAAACCAACCCCAATCATCCGGAGTTATTTGAGTGCCATCAGTTTTTATATAGTTGTCAAAATGTGTAATGCATGAGAAATGAAAAGTAGAATTACCAGGAGGGTTTTTTAATACTCCGGATATGGTAAGTGGTTTTGCATAAGATTCACCTACATAAAGATTGAGGACTTTACCCAAAGGGTTTGTATTTCCAAAATATTTTTTTGCGGTAGCCTCTGTTATAATTATGGCATTTCTATCATTGATATTATGATTGCCAGAGGCAAGTTCAAAATTGAAAATATCAAAAAAAGCAGGATCCGTAAAATGCACTTGCTCTGCAAACACATCATTGTTATCATATCTTATATTTAAACCCCTTCCCTCCCATCGAGCAGCATTTTTTATTCCTGTAAAATCACGCTTAGCGCTGGCTACTAATGGCATAGGTACAATGCCACGTGCACCTTCAGCATCTTTTTTATAAGTAAGTATGCGATAAATTTTTTCCGGCTCCTTGTGATAGTTGTCATAGCTAAACGCATATCTATAGGTTTGATAACCCCATACTATGGCAGCAATGGCAATACCCATACCCAATACATTAATCAAGGTATAAGTTTTATACTTGAATAATTTTCTAAATACGATTTTAAGAATACTCTTGTACATAACAATATTTTATTCTGTTTTTAAACTCTTTACAGGGTTTGAAATGGCCACCTTTATACATTGATAACTGATGGTGACAAAAGCAATCAACACGGTGAGTATCATCGCCAATGCAAACATCCACCAGCCTATTTCTATTCGATAGGCATAGTTTTGTAAGAATTTATCTGCGGCCCACCATACTATGGGAAAAGCAACGATACAGGATATTAAAACCAATTGTAGAAAATTTGTACTGAGCATACGCACTATGGAGCTTACACTAGCTCCCATTACTTTCCTTATTCCAATTTCTTTTGTACGCTTTTCTGCAGCTAATGTGGCCAGCCCAAACAAACCAATACAAGAAATAAAGATGGTTAGTAAGGCAGAAAAACTAATCATTTGCTTCCATCTTGCTTCACTTTCATATTGCTTTTCATTAGTCTCTGCTTTGAAAGTATAGAGATATGGCTTTGAAGGAAACATTGTTTTAAAAGTTTTTTCAATATAGGATAAAGCTTCAGGCACATTGGTAGGCTGTAGTTTTATAAACATAGTGCCAAAGCCACCCATTGCAGGATCGCAGGAAAAGAGCTGCGGTTGAATAGAATCTTTCAAAGAATTAAAATGATAATCTTTTAATACACCTACCACCTGGTATTTATGATTGTGTGTAAAAAAATCAACAGTTTGCCCTATGGGATCTTTCCAATGGGCCGCTTTTGCAAATGCCTCATTGATTAAAACTGCTGCGGAACTATCAGAAGGAAATGCTGTTGAAAAATTTCTCCCTTTTGTAAGTTTCAAATCGAGTGTAGGAATATAATTTTCATTGATAACTTCCATATCTACCGTCATTTGCTGTTCACCATTCACTTTTAGCACTGTCCACCAGTTGCCCCCATTTCTTGGCGCTGCAGATGCAATGTTTGGATTTTTCAATAACTCCTGAGATAATATGGCTGCTTTTGATATATCCATACGACCAACGTCAATTGTTACTAAATTTTTGTCATCGTAACCTAAATCTTGTTTGGTAAGAAAATTAAATTGAGTATAAATAATAATTGTAGCTACTATCATGAAGATGGCCAGAGAAAACTGAAGTACCACTAACCCTTTTTGTAGATAAGCACCACGGGTCATTTTCAAACGACTATAAAGTGTTTCCACAGGACTGAAACCAGACATGACTAATGCCGGATAAAAGCCGGCCATAAAACCAGTAGATAAAAACAAAACTATATAAAACAAAATCAATTGTGTATCCATTAAATAAACAAGGGAGAGTGCTTTATTGGAAAGGGTATTAAACAAAGGCAATGAAAGCCAAACAAGCAAAACTGCCATTGCAAAGGCAATAAAACTCAATAAAAACGATTCACCCAAAAACTGTGCTATGAGCAGTTTGCGTTCACCTCCTATTACTTTGCGTATGCCTATTTCTTTTGAACGTTTTAATGAACGGGCTACAGTAAGATTGATAAAATTGATACAGGCTAAGAGCAATATAAAAATTGCAATACTAGTAAGTATATATGAGTATGTAGGATTACTAGCATCTGACAATCCATTTGCAGCCGGATAGTCTTTGCTAAGGTGAATAGACAAGAATGGTTGTAGTGCAAAATTAATCTTGTTATTGAAATCATACTCTTCTTTCATTTGTTTCAACTGCTCTTTAGCTTCTGATGCAAAAACAGTATTTATTTTAGCCTCTAATTTCTTTATATCAGTATTTCCATTGAGTAGAAAAAAAGTATTGAGAAAAAAATTGATAAACCCATTGTCTTCCTCTTTATCAATATGATTGGGAAGGAGTAGATTTATTTTTATAGATGAATTTTGTGGAGATTGTTTTGTTACTGCACTCACTGTAAAATTTTGGTAATCTCCATCGTATTCAATTGAAACAGTTTTACCCAATGCAGATGCATGACCAAAATATTTTTTTGCAACTTCTTCAGATAAAACTACAGAGTGAGGGTCTTTTAGTGCAGCAAGTGCATTGCCTTCAATAAATTCAAATGATGTAAAAATGTTGAAAAAATTGCTATCCACTTTCAGTGCATCCTGTACTAAAATATCAGTGCCTTTCTTAATGTTCAATTCAGTTCCTTGTACCCGTACAAAATCTTCTATTTCGGGTATCAGTCTTTTAAAAGTGGGACCATGTACCATACCTGTAATACCATATTTGTAGCTTTCACCTTCGGGAGTAAGCTCATTTACAGCAAGTCTATAAATATCAGGTGCATTTTTTTGAAAACGGTCATAACTTACTTCATCCTTATTATACAAAATGATGAGCATACAGCAGGCAAGTCCAATACTAAGGCCAGCAATATTGATAAAAGAAAATACTTTATTCCTTACTAAATTTCTCCAAGCAGTTTTGAAATAATTTCTAAACATGATATTTAATTTTTATTCTGTTCTTAATGATTTTACCGGATTTGCGAGTGCGGCTTTAATGGCCTGAAAGCTTATCGTACACAATGCAATAGCCACCACCAGCAATCCTGCAAACACAAACATCCATGCACCCATCTCTATGCGATAAGGATAATTCTCTAGCCATATGTTCATAGCCCACCAGGCAGCAGGGAATGCAAGCACTGAGGCAATTAAAACCAGCTTTAAAAAATCAGCAGATAATTGTGTGGCGATATTAGCAACCGATGCACCCAGCACTTTGCGGATGCCCACTTCCTTTGTTCTTTTTTCGGCAGCCAGTGTGGCAAGGCCAAACAAACCGATGCAAGAAATAAAAATGGTGAGCAATGCACCGAATGTGATTATCTGTTTCCATTTTTGTTCAGATTCATATTGCTTTGTGTTTAGTTCATCTTTAAAATCATATTTGTAAGGAACAAGCGGCATTTGTGCCTTAAATATTTTTTCAATATGCTTTAATGTGGCTGAAGTTTCGGTAGGCTTGATTTTTATATAGAACCTTCCATAATTATATTCTGGGTCCATTATAAATAATTGAGGTTGTATTTCCTGTGCCAATGATTCAAAATGATAATCCTTTACAACACCCACTACATTATATTTAATGTTGTTATAGAAAAAATCAACCTGCCTGTTATTCAAATCTTTCCAGCCGGCCTTTTTCATAAAAGCCTCATTCACCAGCACAGAAGCTGTGCTGTCGGATGGAAATGCAGCAGAGAAATTTCTTCCTTTCACTATGGGAATTTGCAACGTGGCGAGGTATGCAGTGTCAATTACATCCATAGCAAAATCCATTTCATTCCCATCAACCTTTGCCATGGTGCCCCACTGGCCCCGCTGCCTTACTGCCACAGCCTGCACACCCGGGTGCTTCATCAGCTCATTGCGGAACACAGCCACTTTATCTGCCTTCATTTTATCAGTAATCACAGATACTAGGTTTTTATCATTGTAACCCAAATCAAAATTAGTGAGGTAATTAAACTGTGAATAAATAGTAATAGTGGCAATGATTAAAAAAGTGGTCAGCGTAAACTGCAGCACAACCAACCCTTTTGATAAATAATTTTTCCCGGACAATGGCATGCGGTTATATAAAGTCTGCACAGGATTGAAACGGGACAAAACAAGCGCTGGATAAAAACCAGCCAGCAATGAAGTGACGATAAACAACAGCAAATACATTGCTACTAGTTTTACATCCAGCAGGTAAGAAAACGCAAGCGCTTTATTGGAAAGTGTGTTAAACAATGGCAAAATCAGCAGCACCAAAACAATGGCAAATGCAAACGCAAAAAAACTAAGCAGAAATGATTCGCTGAGAAATTGCAGCACCAATTGTTTTCTTTCGCTGCCAATCACTTTGCGGAGTCCGATTTCCTTCGCCCTTTTTAATGAATGGGCAATGGTAAGGTTTACAAAATTGATACAGGCAATCAGCAGCATGAATAAGGCAATACCTCCCAAAATTTTTGCGTAAATTGGATTGCTGGCATCAACAAGGCCATTATCAGCAGCATATTCTGTGTTCATGTGCATGTCTGTCATTGGCTGAAGGCCAAACTTATGTGTGTTGTAGTCATTATACTTTTCTTTTCCCTCCTTAATTTGTTCGGCTGCATTTGTTTCAAACACTTTCTTAAACTTCTCTTCCACTTTTTTAATATCTGCATCCGGGTGTAACACCACAAATGTGTTCAGGAAAATATTCATCCATTGATTGTCTTCCCTGCCCTCACGCAGGTTCAGTTTCATAGGCAGTAACATCTGTATTTTAATGGAAGAATTCTGCGGTGACTTTGGCACCACAGCAGCAACAGTAAAACTTTCAAAAGCGCCATCTTTACCAGTAGGCATTTCAATTATTTTACCAACAACGGCAGATGTGCCAAAAAATTTCTTGGCTACTTCCTCATTCAGCACCACTGAATACATATCCTTCAGCGCATTTTTCTTACTTCCCTCCTTCACCGGGAAATTAAAAATTTCAAAAAAACTTTCATCAGCATACAATGCCTCCTGATCATAAATCTGGGTGCCGATTTTTACAGGCAACTGCTCAGACTGCACCCTTACAAAATCTTTTATTTCCGGAACCTCCCTTTTGAAATTCGGGCCGGGCATCATTCCTGTATTGCCGGTTTTGCTTTCTGCTTTTCCATCAGGTGTAAAACTGGTATGGGTAATACGGTAGATATCTTGTACATTGTCATGAAAGCGGTCGTAGCTCACTTCATCTTTGTTGTACAACAAAATAAGCATACAGCAGGCAAGTCCAATACTAAGGCCAGCAATATTGATAAAGGAAAATACTTTATTCCTTACTAAATTTCTCCAAGCAGTTTTGAAATAATTTCTAA
>CALAGJ010000093.1 GCA_937892395.1 uncultured Parafilimonas sp. | reverse complement strand
TTTGGTCCGTGCATAATCATTGCCCGAAGGGCGAAACAAATAAACTCCAAACTACAGACTTTAAATTCGAAACCTTAAACAGTAACCAACTGTACCTTATCTATACCTTACTGTACCCTTGCTGTACCACTTTACTTATTTTTTGTATTATATGCAGTAGAAAAATAAAATGAATATCATGAAAATTTTATCGGTAGAAGAAACAGACGCATTAAAAATTACTCCAAAAAATCGCCAGTATCCACTTATGGCCTAAGCATATAATCTCCGACCCGGCCAAAGTTTCATAATAGCCCCCGCTGACTGGAATTGGAAATCAAAAACACCCTCTGCACCTTAAACTTTAAACCCCAAACCTCAAACCCAAAACAACAGCTCATTTAAATTGTACCCGCATCATCATTGCCCGAAGGGCGAATAAAAAAATACTTGCTTGGGCTATGCTGCATTTGCTCTTGAAGCTATAACTAAAGGAAAGTCGATTATAGAAAATTATTGGACTGTATGCGCTCAATATTTTTCAATGACATACAATCCTTTTAATTTCACGCCCACAAACTATGTTGTCAGAATTAAGAATACAAAATTATGCACTGATTGAAAAAGTGGTGCTGCCATTGACAAAGGGATTTACCGTGCTTACTGGCGAAACGGGTGCCGGTAAAAGTATCATTATGGGTGCACTTGGCCTTGTACTTGGAGACCGTGCAGATACTACTGTATTGTTTGACAAAAAACAAAAAACTGTGGTGGAAGCATTGTTTGTACAAGTACTTAGTTCTGATATTAAACAGTTCCTTACGGAACATGATTTGATAGGTGATGATACGGATGAAATATTAATACGTAGGGAACTTTCGCCTGCAGGAAAGAGTCGTGCTTTTATAAATGATATACCTGCTTCTTTGGTTCAACTAAAACAGCTTACCGCAATGATGGTAAACCTGCACAGACAATTTGATACGTTGGAGTTAGTGGATACAGGATTTCAACAAAAAGTATTGGATGCGTATGCAGGAAATATTCAATTGCTAAAAGACTATACTACGCATTTTGATAACTGGAAAAAATCTGAGCTGCTCTGTAAAAAATTAGCTGCACAAAAAGAAATTTTTCTGAAAGAGGCGGACTATAACCTTTACTTGATGGAGGAATTGCAAAGCTTGGGGCTTCAACCGGATGAGTTGGAAAATTTGTCGAAAGAAGCGGAGCTACTGAGTCATAGTGAAGATATAAAATCAGGTCTGCAAGAGTCCTTAATGCTGATGCAGCAGAGTGATAGTCCTGTTATACCCATTCTTAAGCAAATCATACAAAAACTGTCGGGGGCAGCACAGCACTACTCGGCCTTGGAAGAGCTGGTGGTGCGTTTGCAAAGCAGCTATGTAGAATTGCTGGATATTGCTTCGGAAATAAGTAGAAGCGAAAGCAATATGGATGTGGATGATGCCCGTCATCAATTTATCAATGAACGCCTGAATGAGGGCTATAGATTGCAAAAAAAACATCAGGTAAATACAACAGCGGCCTTGATAGAGATACAAGCATCGCTCCAGCAAAAAATGCTACATGTAGAAAATATGGATGCTGATTTGCTGGCTTCAGAAAAAGATTGTGCTGAGCATTATGCGACTGCATATAGCTTAGCTACTTTATTGGAAAAAAATAGACTGAATGCTAAGCCGGGTTTTGAAAAAGCATGTAGTCAATTGCTGAAGCAAGTGGGAATGCCACACGCTGCATTGCAAATAACAGTTGCGGAAACCGCCTTACAAGCCAATGGAAAAAATGCCATACAAATATTGTTTGATGCCAATGGCAACAATCGTTTTGAATCATTGGAGAAAGTGGCAAGTGGTGGAGAGCTGAGTAGGTTGATGCTTTGCTTAAAATCGATGGTGGCAGAAAAAATGGATATGCCCACACTAATTTTTGATGAAATAGATAGTGGAATATCTGGCGAAGCTGCGCAAAAAACAGGCATCATCATGCAGCAACTGGCTGCGGAAAGACAAGTAATTGCCATCACACATCAGCCACAAATAGCGGGTAAAGCGGATACCCATCTGCTTATATTCAAAGAAAATAAAAATGGTGCACTGCGCACAGCCATAAGGGCTTTAGCTAATACAGAAAGATTGGAAACCATAGCCAGAATGGTATCGGGAGACAACATAACCACAGCCGCCCTACAGCATGCCGAAGAACTTTTAAACCCGGCAAGGAAGTAGGCATTAAAAAAAATATTTTGTGAAACTAATTAAATTAGTATCTTGCAGCTAAAATAATGAGTTATGAGTTTTGCAGGATCAAATTTTAAGTATCTGCGTAAGCTACGTGGATGGACACAAGATGTATTTGCAGACAAATTAAATATTAAACGAAGTTTGGTGGGCGCTTATGAGGAAAACCGTGCTGAGCCTCGCTTAGAGACGATTGAAAAAGTATGTAAAATATTTAAACTCAGTTTAGAAGAGTTATTGCTACAGGATTTAGCCGGCACAAAAGCAACAACCTATTTGGATAAACGCCGACAAATGAAAATGGATAAGGAAAGTCAGGAAATTGCATTTGTGCCTGTAAAAGCAGCTGCCGGATATTTAGCTGGCTATGCAGATCCTGATTTTGTAGATGAGCTAAACACTTTTACACTGCCCATGCTTGCACCCGGCTACTATAGAGCATTTGAAATTGTGGGAGATAGTATGCTACCCACACCAAGCGGAAGTGTAATCGTAGGTCAAAAGGTTGAGAAATCTGACGATATCAAATCGAATAACACGTATATATTGGTATCAAGAAATGATGGTATTGTATATAAACGCATCATGAAAAATAACCGATTAAAAAATAAAGTTACCCTCATTAGCGATAATCCATTGTACGAACCATACAATATAGAAACGACTGAAATTATTGAAATATGGCAGGCCCAGATGATACTTACAAAAGCGAATATGCAACAACGCTGGAATGTAAATCAACTGGCCAGTATGGTAAATAATTTGCAGGAGCAGGTAAGCACATTAAAGAAACAAATGAATTAATTGGGGGTTTGTTTTATCCGTTAATCATATTTCTGATTTAATTTTTTTATTATTAAAATAATATTGCAGCCAATCGAGTCTGCATGTATAGGTTTTTATCCATAGTTTTTTTTCTTTTTGTATGCCTGTCGGCAAATACCCAGCCTAAATCCATAAAGGCCATTAAGGTATCTATGCCGCCAAAGTTGGATGCTAATCTTCAGGATGAATCTTGGCAAAATGTACCCGAAGCAATAGATTTTATAAAGAACTTTCCTGATTTTGGCAATGCTTCTTCCAGAAAGACCTCTGTAAAAGTGGTGTATGATGATGAGGCTATTTATGTAGGTGCTTTTTTGTATGATACCATTGGAAATATCAGGAAGCAACTTACTTCCAGAGATCAGCACCAATTTCAAGATGCAGATAATTTTGGTGTAAGCTTCGACACATATTTGGATAAGCAAAATGCATTTCAATTTATTGTAACCACTATGAATGTGCAGTCTGATGTGCGCATATCAGCCGCATCCAATGGTGGAGGATTTGATGAAAATTGGGATGCTGTGTGGGATAGCCGCACTGCTATTACAAACGAAGGATGGATAGCTGAAATAAAAATACCTTTTTCAGCCATACGATTTTCCAAAGAGGATATTCAAAACTGGGGCATTAATTTTTCAAGATTTATTAGAAAAGAAAATGAACAGAGCTACTGGAATCCTATTAGCCCAAATATTGATGGATTTGTAAATCAATTTGGTATTTTGGAAGGATTGCAAAACCTGGAGCCACCACTACGATTGTTTTTTCTGCCCTACATTTCCGGAGGATATCAAACTGTGCCCACAAGCAGTGGTACGGTAAATAATACAATTCATAACGGCGGAATGGATGTAAAATATGGTATCAACGAAAGCTTTACAATGGATATGACGTTGATACCGGATTTTGGTCAAGTGGTTAGTGATAATGTTATTTTAAACCTATCTGCATTTGAACAAAGGTTTAATGAAAACAGACCTTTTTTTACGGAGGGTACAGAACTGTTTAATAAAGCAGGCATTTTTTATAGCAGGAGAATTGGAAGAACACCGGGAGGTTATTACAATGCGTTACAATTGGCTGCTGATAGTAACTACAGCATCATAAAAAATCCAACGCTTACTCAGTTGTATAATGCAACAAAAATATCCGGTCGTACAAAAAATAATTTGGGTATTGGTATTTTCAACGCCGTTACAGCACCCATGAATGCAGAGTTGGAAGATAAAGCCGGTAAAAAGATATCAGTAGAAACTGAGCCATTGGCAAATTATAACATCTTAGTATTGGATCAGGCACTGAAAAACAGATCATATATCAGTTTTACAAATACAAATGTATTGAGGAGTGGCTCAGCCAGAGATGCTAATGTGTCTGCATTAGACATTTCATTCTTCGATAAAAAAAATACCTACAACTTTTTTAATAGTTTTCGGTATAGCTATGTTACAGATGCCGATCATGTACATGGTTTTGCAAACAATATTGGGTATAGAAAGGTAAGTGGAAAATGGCAATGGGGTGTGAGCAACAATGTTGAATCGAAATATTATAATCCGAATGATCTTGGTTTTCTTAGATCGCCCAATGAGTTTTCTACAGAAGCATTTGTTACTTTCAATCAGTTTACGCCATCAAAGGCATTTAACCTAAGAAATTATACTTTGTCCGTAGAGCAAACCTATTTACTCACGCCTTTTAATTATGCAGAAACAAATATCAGGGCAAACTTTCTACATGTATTTAAAAATTTCTGGGATGTGAGCTTTAATATTTTTTCTATACCTACCTGGAGTAGAGATTATTTTGATTTGAGAACTGATGGAAGATTTGTACGCAAAATGCCATTTGTATTTTTTGGATTGAATGGTAGTACAGATAGTAGGAAGAAATTATTTGTAGATTATAATATTGGCTTTGCAGATTTAAGTCCGATAAAAGCGGATCCTTATTATTCCGGGTCTTTAGGATTGAGGTATCGATTCAATCCAAAGTTTAGTTTAAATGTGCAGAATGAATATACTGAGGATGTGGGCAATTTTGGATTTGCCACTTTTGATGAATATACCGGGGAGCCTGTCATTGGCCGAAGGCATATAACAACGAATAATGCATTTTTATCTGGCGTGTATAATTTTAAAGCAAGAATGAATCTTACGATGCGTATGCGTCATTACTGGAGCAAGGTTCAATATGTCTCTTTCTTTGATGTGGATGAAAAGGGATATTGGATTGATAGACCATTTATAGAGAATCAAGATGACAACTTTAATGCATTTAATCTTGATATGTTTTTTACTTGGGATTTCAGATTGGGTAGTCGTTTAATTGTAGCCTGGAAAAATGCGCTTGGCCCTGATGTGTTTATTGATGGGGCTTCCAATACAAAACTGGGTAATAATATCAGCCAGGTGTTTAGCTCTCCACACAGCAATGAAATATCATTTAAGTTTATTTATTTCATCGATTATTTACAACTAAGGCGTAAAGGGTAGCCGCAAGTTTTTGCTATACCATTTTATAAGCAATGGTTGAATTATACCTGCTCAATAATCGTTTCACCTTCTGTAAGGGTTAGCATCTTATAGGCTTCGCTGATTCTTGTAAAAATATTTGTGGAAGCATTGTTTGTAATTGACCTGCCATCAATCATTGTTACCGGAGTAAGTTCACCCATTGTGCCAGTAGTAAAAACAATGTCTGCATTATACATTTCAGACAAACTTATATTTCTAATGACGGTAGGTATTTGAAGATTTGCGGCTAACGCTAAAACTTTTTTTCTGGTAATGCCCGGCAAGCACGCATCTGCATGTGGGGTGTAGAGTGCATCGTCTTTTATCATGAAAATATTGCAGGAATTTGTTTCAGATACAAATCCATTGATGTCTAACATAAGTGCTTCTCCAGCTCCTGCATAGTTTGCTTCTATTTTGGCTAAGATATTATTCAATAAATTATTGTGATGAATTTTGGAATCAAGAAAAGCAGGATTATTTCTTCTGGTGTGTGCAGTGATTAAAGTGGTTCCTTTTTCATTGTCAAAAACGGGGGCCTTAAATTCTGCCAATACAATCAAGCAGCTGCCCATTGTATTGAGCCGAGGATCCATACCACTCGTTATTTTTTCGCCACGGGTAAGTGTAAGCCTAATGTGTACGTTGTGATACATACCATTTGCCTCAAGTGTTTTTTTGATGGCCTCTTTTATAAATTCAAAAGAGGGAATATCTGTAAAGGCAAGCGTTTTGGCACTGGCTTGCATCCTACTTACATGATCAGTAAATGCGAATGCCTTACCATTATAAATACGCAAACCTTCCCATACTGCATCACCACCTTGCACACTACTGTCAAATACAGAAACTTTTGCTTCACTCCGGTGATATAGTCTGTCTTTTATGAATACCTGTATGTCTTTATTCTGTGGATTATATGCTTGTAACATGGGGTTTATTTTAATGTGTTTTTGGATAATAATTCATAGTAATGCATGGCTTCATCTGCTAATGCTTTATGCTTATCTTCTATACTTGCTGGTGCATTGGTGCCTTTTTGAAAACCAGTGCTTTTATGTACATTTTCATACCAATATGTAGCCCATACACCATCTTCTGGTTTTGGACCAGGGTCCCAACTTAGCATAGTTTCATAAAATGGTATATGTATAGCTGCACAAATTTTTTGTAGTTGCACCGATGGATTTTCCAATACATCTGCAGCATCTAATACAATTGGATGACTACCATTTTCTTTCAGCCATTGATAGAGCTCCCATTGTCTTTTTATACCAATATCTTCCATCCTTACTTCTGGTATTACCTTGGTGTAAGAAGCTATTATTTGGATAGGGTTTCTAATAAATAAAATATTTTCTGATTGTAGTAATAATGTCAAATGAATGCCATCTAAGTGATGCGTCATTTGCTTACAAAATAATACAGGAGCTTGAAATTGATCAGTGAAAAAAGAAGTAAAAACTTTGTTGCCATCATTTTCCTGACTGGCTAAAATGTCAGCATAACCCGGATGCTTTAATCCCGAAGTTTTTAAATAATGCGCATATAGCGGTTCATCTACTACCTGTGTGTCTATTCTCTGTCTGAATGAGTACATGAGGGCTGTAGAAATATTTCTAGGACTGCTCCACAAGCAGACAACTTTTTTTGTCATAAATAATTTTGAAATCAATCGAGATAAAAAGGCAGAAAGTAAATATATATTTCAATACATCGAAAACATTCTGCCTGTATTTACAAAATTCATGGTGCATAAACATTTAAAAAAAATTCTCATGTGCGTTTATGCAATAATCACAATGTGCTTGATGCAAAGGTCTCCTTACCGAGACAGCATTATTTGTCAATTATTGCCAAATTGTTGTAAAATATTATCTGTTATTTTCTTGCGTAAGCAAAGAATGACAGAATATGAATGAATTGTTTTTGAGCTTTTGTTTAAATGAATGGCGGATTTTGCATTCAAGGATGTCGATAAGTTGATTGTGGCAAATACAATACATAAAAATGCTTGCTCTAAAAACTGCAAGCATTTTTTATAAGAATAAAGGTGGAATGAATCAGAGTGGAATATCTTAAAAGTATTTCTTTAAGCTACTCATTATCAAAAACTCAATTACTTCAAAATGGTTCTTCCAATGACAATGCGTTGTACCTCACTGGTGCCTTCATATATTTGGGTGATCTTAGCATCACGCATCAATCGTTCTACATGGTATTCTTTTACATAGCCATAACCACCATGCACTTGCACGGCTTCTACTGTAACCCACATGGCTGTTTCGCTGCTAAATACTTTGGCCATACTGCTACTCAATGCATAATCATTGTGCTGGTCTTTATCCCATGCTGCTTTCATGCAAAGTAGGCGGCTGGCTTCAATACGTGTGGCCATATCTGCCAACTTAAACTGAATAGCCTGGTGATGCATAATTTCTTTGCCAAAAGCTTTTCGCTGTTTACTGTAGTCAAGCGAAAGTTCATAAGCCCCACTGGCTATGCCGAGTGCCTGTGCAGCAATGCCTATGCGGCCTCCGGCCAATACCTTCATAGCGAAAGTGAATCCAAAACCATCTGCACCAATGCGATTTTCTTTTGGCACTTTTACATCATTAAACAATATGGTATGGGTATCACTGGCTCTAATGCCCAGTTTATTTTCTTTAGCTGCCACCGTTACTCCAGGCCAACTCTTTTCTACAATCAAAGCGTTTATTCCTTTATGTCCTTTTGAAACATCGGTTTGTGCAATCACCAAATATGTGCTGGCTGTGCCACCATTTGTAATCCAATTTTTTGTTCCATTCAATAAGTAGTAATCGCCCATATCTTCGGCAGTTGTTCTTTGACTGGTAGCATCACTACCAGCCTCCGGTTCACTTAGCAAGAATGCACCTGTATGCAGTTCGCCATCTTTTTTACCCATTGCCAAAGGCACTAAATATTGTTGTTTTTGTTCTTCTGTACCATATTCTTCTAATCCCCAACAAACTAAACTATTGTTTACACTCATACAAACACTAACACTAGCATCAATTTTTGAAATTTCTTCCATGGCAAGTACATAGCTAATGGTATCCATACCACCACCACCATATTTTGGATCCACCATCATCCCCAAAAATCCGAGATCGGCTAATTTCATCAATTGCTCTCTGGGAAATTGCATTTTTTCATCTCTTTCAATTACCCCGGGCAGGCATTCCTGTCTTACAAAATCACGGGCGGCTTTTTGAATCATCAAATGCTCTTCGCTGAGTTGAAACTGCATATTTATTGTTTTTTGGAGAGCAAAAATAGGGTTAAAAACTATTGGGTGTTAGTTTGCGAAATGATGATTTTTTAGGAATGGGATTTATAGCTTTTAACATTCATTTTTTTTTCAAACAAAATCATTTTTTTCTTTCTGATGAATGACAGATAAGATACCACAATGATAGGTTTTTAAAGCACGGCAATTCAATGATTATAGCATTTTGAACATTTAAATAGACGCTCATATTTTCAAACTTGATTTGTTGTTTCTTATTTTGAAATATAAAAAAACCCCCGTAGAAACGAGGGTTGTATGCACCATGAAAAAACAAAAAACTCAAACACTATTTCATTGAAGCGGTGTTATGTTTAGAAAACAATTTTACCGCCTCCAAAGCCTGGTCAATATCCCAGATAATATCTTTATGATTCTCTAAGCCAATACTCAGCCTAATCATCTTTTCAGTAATATTCAAATAAATTTTTTCTTCCTGCGGAATGTCCACATGTGTCATGCTGTACGGATGTTCTGCCAGGCTTTCTGTACCACCAAGACTAACTGCAAGCTTGATAAGTTTAAGATTATTCAAAAAAATAAATGCTTCTGCCTCTCCACCCTTTATGTCAAAACTTAGCATGGCACCATTTGCCAAACATTGTTTTTTATAAATCACATATTGAGGATCGGTAGTTTTCAATAAGCCTGGGTAATAAATTCTATCTAACAGTGCATGCGTTGATAGCCAATCTGCAACCGCATCTGCATTTTTTGTCATTTGGTCCATTCGCACTTTTAGGGTTTCTAAACTGCGCAACAATAACCAACCTGTATGCGGGCTGCACATATTACCCAAAAATGTACGCAGTGTTTTTACTCTTTTTATAGCCTCCGCATTGCCCAATACCGCACCAGCTATTACATCACTATGTCCACCAATATATTTTGTGGCACTGTAAACGACAATGTCGGCACCACACTGTAGAGGATGCTGCCATACTGGCCCCATGTAGGTATTGTCCACAACTACAGGTATTTTCTTTCCATTTTTTGTAAAAGCCGCTGCAATTGCTGAACACATTTGTATATCAACCAAATCATTCGTTGGATTAGCAGGTGTTTCTACATATACAAGTGCAAGCTTGTCAGATACACCTTCATGAATGAGTAACTGTATAATATCATCCTTTGATTGGCCAATTTTAAATGGTATTGCTTTTATGCCAAATCGATTCAGGATATGATGTATAAAATGATGGGTACCTCCATAGATGGGGCTGCTGTACAGCAATACATCCCCGGGTTGTAAAAATTCAAATAAGACTGTGGATATAGCACTCATTCCACTTTCAAATACGGCACATGCTTCTGCTTTGTCCCAAAGGGTAAGCCTGTCTTCTAAAATCTCTAAATCTGGGTTATTAATCCTGCTGTAAATGAGTCCCATTTCTTCATTTACTTTTTTCTCACGCATGCCATAAGCTACTTCGAAAAAAGCCTTTCCATCTTCAGCAGTTTTAAAAACAAAAGTGGAAGTTTGGAATATAGGACATTTGATAGCTCCCTCACTTAGTTCTGGTTTGTAACCATAACTCATCATTAAACTCTCTGGTGATAATGAAGTAGCCTTCATATATTGATGCATTAACTTTGCAAAGATGCACCTGAGGTTATGTTTTCTGAATGTTTTTATAGATTTAGAAAAAAAATCTACCATTACGCTTTAATTTAGATATTCTTGCTATAAATATTGTTTGATTTAGGATTATTCAGAAAATTTTTCTACTTGGTTTTTAAAAATTATTTCATGAATCATGAAGACAGGTTTAGACAAAACTGATATACAAATATTGGCCCTGCTACAGCAAAATGCCCGGCTTACAAATAAAGAAATTGCTCATTCCATTCATAAATCCGTAACACCAGTGTATGAACGAATAAAAAGATTAGAAAGAGAAGGTTATATCAAGGGTTATAAAGCACTTTTAGATAGAAATAAAATTGGGCGCACTTTACTTGCTATTACCAATGTACAACTAAAAGAACATGCACAGGATATGCTCCAGATTTTTGAAACACAAATAAAAGAATTTCCCGAGGTGATGGAATGTTATAATATGACTGGCGTTTATGATTATCTACTGAAAATTGTTGTAAAGGATATGAACAGCTATCAGGATTTTGTGATGAATAAATTGGCGGGGCTACCAAATATTCACCAAGTACAAAGCAGCTTTATCATGACTGAAATAAAAAATGATACTGCCTATTACATCATGCCGGATGATTTAGAATAGCTGTTACTAATTTCTAATTTATTTACTTCAAAATAAAATAGGCAATCCAACTCATCAAATAAGCCAATGCAGTCATGAATATCAACTGTATGATGGGCCATTTCCATGTTTTCGTTTCTCTTTTTACTACTGCAAGGGTACTCATACATTGCATAGCCAATAAATAAAAAATCATGAGTGATACCCCAGTAGCCAAGGTATATACTTTACTACCATCTGCTCTTATAGCATCATCCATTTTATTGCGCAGCGTAGAAGTTTCATTTTCTTCCACACTATAAAGTGTAGCCATGGTGCCTACAAATACTTCTCTGGCAGCAAAAGATGTAACTAAGGCAATACCAATTTTCCAGTCGTATCCAATTGGTGTTATTAATGGTTCCATTGATTTTCCAATGATACCAGCATAACTATTTTCTAAATATGCGGTAGCGTATTTTTTCTCAATATTCGAGGCTTCTGTGTCCGATATAGCTTTCGATTTTTCTAAATCACATTGCTTGTGCAATGATTTAATGCTATCACCCGGGCCATAGCTACTTAGAAACCAAAGGAGTAAACTGATGATCATGATTACTTTACCAGCATCCATTACAAAAATGCGTGCCTTTTCAATCATTGTAGTAAAAACATTCTTCCATCTTGGGCTGCGATATAATGGCAATTCCAAAATGAAAAAACTCCTTTCTGCTGATCGTATTATCTTATGTAAAATATAGCTTACAGACAAAGCAATTACAACCCCACCTACATACAATGCCATCATAACAAGACCTTGCAAACTAATGAATCCAAAGTAAAATGTATTTGGTATGACCAAGGCTATGAGTATTGTAAAAACGGGTAACCTGGCGCTACAACTCATAAAGGGCGTAATGAGAATAGTGAGTAATCTTTCTTTCTTATTTTCAATATTGCGTGCACTCATTATAGCAGGCACAGCACAGGCAAAGCCACTAATCATGGGCATCACACTCTTACCATTCAGGCCAGATTTACGCATCAGTTTATCACTCAAAAAACTAATACGAGCCATGTAACCACTGTCTTCCAAAAGGGTAATGAGTGCAAATAATATCATGATTTGAGGCACGAATACTACAATACCATTGAGCCCAGCCAATAAGCCATTCATAAGTAAACTACTCCACCAAGAATCGGGTAAGAAAGTACTTGAAAAGGTATTAATCTGTAAAAAAATATGGTCAATAAAATCCATCGGATATTGAGCTATCCAAAATACTGACTGAAATAAAAGAAATAAGACGATCAATAAAATGGCATATCCCCAAACCCTATGCAGGAGTACATCATCCAAACGATCTGTGAGTAATCTTTGTTGCAATGGGTCAGGCATACGCACCTGGCTTTGCAAAATCTGTCTGATTCTTTTATAGCGTTGTATTACTTCCTCTCCCTGTACTTTTATTACATTTATTACTTTACCACTGGCAGTTTCAGCATCATCAAATCCCTTTTCATTCTTATGATCCTGCTTGTCCATAAGTTTATGAATAGCGGCATAATCATTTAATTCCGGGTTTGATTTACGCATTGTTTCTATTGCATCCGGAGCCAATTGGTATATATCAATAAAGCCTCTCCGAGGGGCAATATTTTTATGTTCAGCAAGTTGAGATAAAACCTGCTTAAGTTCTTTAATTCCTTTTTCCTTTCTTGCATTAACCGGAATGATTGGCACGCCCAGTTCAACAGATAAGCCTTCAATATTTATAGATATCCCATTTTTTTGGGCCAGATCCATCATGGTAAGGGCCACCACAACCGGATATTTTAAATCAATGATTTGAGAGCAATAGAGGAGATTTCTTTTGAGGTTACTGGCATCAATTACAATTACTACAATATCTGGAATAAGGTCTGCATCTCTACCCAGCAAAACATTATAAGCCACCCATTCATCAGATCTTCGGGGATAGATACTGTATGAGCCTGGTAAATCAATCAGTGTAGCCTGCACATGATGATGTAATAAAATACTTCCGGTTTTTTTATCTACCGTTACACCAGGATAGTTACCTACTTTCTGATTAAGACCAGAAAGTATATTAAACAGAGAACTCTTACCGCTATTTGGATTGCCGACAAGTGCTATATTTATGGGTAACGACCTCAGTGTATTTTTTTAAGCTGGCAAATGTATGTAATGCACTTGTTGCGTTTTTACGAAATACGATTTTATAATTTTATTGGATAACCCGCTCTAAATATTGAATAGTAGCTAATTATCACTTCAATACTTAATACACAACAAGTTTTCGTAGTAATATTTTTTGTGTATGATCAATCTTTGCATACTAAAGCATTGCAGCATGTATTTTGCATTTGCTTTTGATACTTTAAAACATTCTTGTTATAAATGTTCTCTGTTATTAATAGCAAAACTATAACCGATTGAAAATTCATTTTATTAAAGCATTCTCAGGTTGGATTTTTTCTTCAGAGTGCATCCATGTTTTCAACAAGTTCACAATACAATGCAAAAAATATTTTGTACTAAATATTATAATGAAGTAATAGAAATGAATAGAAGTACTGATTTAATCACCCCAAAATAAATACTATTATCATTAGCAAAATCA
>CALAGJ010000092.1 GCA_937892395.1 uncultured Parafilimonas sp. | reverse complement strand
GTGGAGTTTGTTTTAAGTGATGGCAGGAGAAAGGTGGAGAAAGTGGT
Source organism: uncultured Parafilimonas sp. (assembly GCA_937892395.1). GTDB lineage: Bacteria > Bacteroidota > Bacteroidia > Chitinophagales > Chitinophagaceae > CALAGJ01. The sequence goes on along the minus strand of CALAGJ010000092.1, from coordinate 23,837 downwards.
GAAGGAGTGAGTAGTTAATGGATAATTGATAATGGATAATTAAAACAAATCAGAGAAATTAACGCAATCAACCGAATCAACGGTTCAGACAATGGTCATTCCGAACCCATCATTGCGAGGAGGTACGACGAAGCACATTCAAACATAATCTGTTTCATGGATGAAATAAAGAGCTTTTGTAAAGTCCTTAAAAAAATACCCATAGCAAAGGAAATACCAAATCGGTAAAATCATTACAAGTTGGGTTTAAGAAACTTTTTTCGGACAATTCATAAATCCAGATTTTTTTGACCTTTTGCCATCTGCACCTGTATTAAAATTGCTATTATTTTTTGAAGGGAATAATCTATAAGTAATGATTAGGCTTGAGCTATAATAGTTATCTCTATTGTTGGGGTTGCCCCTTGCGCTTCTTGTTGTGATAGTTGCATTAGGATCGATTTCAACTCCTCTAAAGGATAATTCTCTTGCTTTTGGCCCACGCTCCTGCTCGAGCAGATTCAAATTTGGATATTTTGTACTTACATCATCTAAATAGTCAGAATAAATTAGTCGTGATGAAAATTCAATACCTGCTGTAAAAGATTCACTGATTTTATATTTTATTCCAATACCTGCGGGAATACAAATCTGAGAAAGCTTATAGGGTTTTCTACCTGGAAAATTTGCTAAACCTTGCCCTTCTGTACCTAAAGGTTGAAGATACCATTTAGCGCCAAATGTGTCCATGGTGTAAGGGTTAAAAGCAAATACACCAATGCCAGCCATTATGTATGGCGTGAATTTATTTTCATTATTTAGATTGAGGATATCATATTGAAGCATTAAACTTCCTTCGAGAATATTAGTTTGAAAGCTTAAGTTTCGCTTTGGAAAGCTGCTTGTGGCAGAGTCTGAGGCTTCCACTGCTCCCAAAAAAAGTCCGGCTCTTAGATTAAAATGTCCTTCATTGTAAAGGAATGCCACACCACCACAAAAATTTGAGGCATTGAATGTGTATGATGCCTTTTGTAAATCGCCTGCATAATTGGATAGTCCGGGCATGATTGCCAAGGATACATTTTGCGCAGCAGCAGTACCCAAAATAAAAAATAAAACTATACTAAATGCGCTTTTCATGATGCAGGCGGATTTTTAAAAAATTTTATTTGGAAATATTTAACGGTTTTCAACTTAAATTATTTTGCACTAATACATTGATGGCTTTAACTGTTCCGCTGCCATACTTGTACTAACTCGGCCAAAACTTGTACAGATTTATTCATGTCAACTACACCTACCCATTCATGTAAGCTATGTATGGCTTGCATACCAGTAAAAATATTGGCACAGGGCAATCCCATAAAACTGAGTCTGCTGCCATCTGTACCACCCCTGATGGGTTCATTCACAAGTTCTATTCCGCAATTATTATAAGCTTCTGCAGCATACTCTGCCACGAATGGATATTTAACTAGTACCTCCTTCATATTTCTATACTGCTCCCATACCTCCAATTGATAGGATGCCATAGGATATTTATCAAGAACAGACTTTGACACCTCATCTAAAACCGCTTCGTGTTTCACTAAATTATTAGTATCGAAATCTCTTACGAGAAAGTCTGCATGTGCCTTTTCTGCTATGCCTTCAATTTTTACGGGATGTACAAATCCTTGTCTTCCGGATGTGCTTTCGGGGCTAAGGGTTTCAGTTGGCAATGCGCCAATTATTTCACTGATTATTTTGAGTGCATTTACCATTTTTCCTTTTGCATCACCAGGGTGAGCAATTACTCCTTTTACGGTTATTCTGGCACCGTCTGCGCTAAATGTTTCGTCTTCAAAACAACCCAGCTCTCCACTGTCTAAAGTATAGCCATAGTCAGCACCCAATTTTTGCATATCTAATTTTGCAGTGCCTTCACCTACTTCTTCATCCGGGGTAAAAAGTATGCGTATTGTGCCATGAACAATTTCAGGATGATGTAAAAGATAATTCGCCAAGTCCATGATGATGGCTACACCTGCTTTATCATCCGCACCGAGCAGCGTAGTACCACTTGCTGTAATGATATCCTTGCCTACATGTTGTAGTAGATACGGATATTTTTCAGGAGTAATAATCTGATTAATGTCATCTGGTAGTGTAATAGGCAAGCCATCATAATTGCTATGGAGTATTGGTTTTACATTTGTACCACTACAATCAGGTGCAGTATCTATATGGCTGCAAAAACAAATAACCGGAACTTTTTTTGAAGTAGTTGAAGGAATGGTTGCATACACATATCCCCATTCATCCGTATGTGCATCAGTGGCACCCATTTCTGCTAACTCTTTGGCAAGTATAATAGAAAGATTTTTTTGTTTTTCTGTGGTAGGATGTGTGTTTGCAGCAGGATCACTCTGCGTATCTACTTGCACATAGCGCATAAAACGCTCTTTCGCAGTATGGCTATATGCCGGTATCATATTTTAATTTTTTTGAGCTTGCATCAGGTGTAGAAAATCGGTAAACAAATACCTGCTATCATGTGGCCCGGGTGTACTTTCCGGATGATATTGTACACTAAAAGCAGGTTTATTTTTTAGACGAATACCTTCAATACTTTGATCGTTTAAGTTGATATGGGTTATTTCAATATCGGGATGTGCTTTTACAGCTTCCGGTTCTACACCAAAGCCATGATTTTGCGTGGTTATTTCGCATAAGCCGGTTATCACATTCTTTACAGGATGATTAAGTCCTCTATGCCCATGATGCATTTTGAATGTTGGAATACCATTGGCCAATGCCAATAATTGATGACCCAGACATATTCCAAAAACTGGCTTTTGCTCTTTCAATATTTCTTTTACGGTTTCTATGGCGTAATGCATGGAAGCAGGGTCCCCAGGTCCATTAGAAATAAAATATCCATCTGGCGCATAAGCTTTTACTGTTTCAAAAGGAGTTTTTGCAGGAAATACTTTTACAGCAATACCCAAATTTGTCATGCATTCAAGTATATGCTGCTTAATACCATAATCCATAACTGCTACTCTAATATTGGCATCTTTGTTTCCCATTTCATAAGCTGTAGCAGTGCTTACCAAGCTGGCCAATTCAAGACCATCCATAGATGGCGTATCCGATAAGATTTTCTTTAATTCATCTACATCATTAATAGCAGATGATACTATACAGTTCATTGCACCTTTGGTGCGAATATGTGCCACCAACGCTCTTGTATCTACATGTTCAATAGCCACAATGCCATTTTCAATTAAGTAATGATCTAAAGAATCGGTTGCCTGATAGCGGCTATATTTCTCTTCTAAATTTCGACCAATAAGTGCCCTTATTTTTACAGAGCCACTTTCTATATCCTGCGGTTTAACCCCATAATTGCCTATATGCACATTATTCATAATGAGCACCTGACCAAAATAACTTGGATCAGTAAATACTTCCTGGTAGCCGGTCATACCCGTATTGAAGCAGATTTCTCCGGAGGCAGTGCCTATTGCTCCAAAAGCTTTACCATGAAAAACGGAACCATCACTGAGTACTAATGTTGCAGAACGAAAAGATTGTGGCATTTGAAAAATTTCGGTTGCAAAAAAAATGCTTTTCAAGGTAAGTATGAACTAAATTTGGAGTAGTGAGAAAATAAAGAAAATGTTGTTTATACCTACAACAATGCTTTTAGATCTGCTAATGTATTAATCTCTTCCGGTTTTTTGTCTTTGCGCCAGCGATATATTCGTGGAAATCTTACAGCTATGCCGCACTTATGTCTGCTGCTTAAATGGATACCTTCAAATGCCAATTCAAAAACCAATTCGGGCTTTACTGTTCTTACAGGACCAAATTTCTCCACCGCATTCCTTTTTACGAAAGCATCCACTTGGGCTATTTCTGCATTGGTAAGTCCACTGTAGGCTTTTGCAAAAGGCACTAATTTATCTCCATCTTTAACAGCAAAAGTGAAGTCTGTATATAGATTCCCCCTTCTGCCACTCCCTTTTTGTGCATATATTAAAACAGCATCAATAGTATAAGGGTCCACTTTCCACTTCCACCAATCACCTTTTTTTCTACCCATGTAATAGGGTGATTTTTTTTTCTTCAACATAAAGCCTTCTGCTGAATTTGCTCTACTTTGTAGGTGTATTTGTTTTAATTCCTGCCAATGGGTAAAAGATATACTTGGAGAGATAAAAAGGGTATGAACATTTAAAGATGTTACAAGAGATTCTAATATTTTTCTTCTATTCTCTAATGAGTATTGTCTAATATCTTCTCCCCTGTATTCCAATATGTCATAAGCAAAAAAGCGAACTGGAGCATCTGATAAAATTTTTTTTGAAATATGCTTGCGCCCAATCCTTGTTTGCAATAAAGAAAAGGGCAAAGGCTTATCATGTATGGCAGCAACGATTTCTCCATCCAATACAATACCATTTGGTAAATAAGTAAAGAGTTGATTCAATTCAGGAAATTTTTCAGTAATTAATTCCTCTCCTCTACTCCATAGAAATGCGGTATCTTTTCTTTTTATTAGCTGTCCTCTTATGCCATCCCATTTCCATTCTGCTAGCCAGTTTGCACTATCTCCTAATTTATCTAGACCACTTTCAATTGGATAGGCCAAGCAAAAAGGGTATGGCTTAGATACATCTGCCGAAGGCGCAGACACATTAATTAATTCATGAAAACTGATTAATGATGGGTCCCATTTTCCTGTGATACAATGAGCTATAAATGAAGCCTCCATCTGTGCAAATTTTGATAAAGCCTGTATCAATAGCTGCTGCGATACGCCAATGCGAAATGCACCAGACATTAATTTATTGAACACAAAACGCTCTGTGCTACTATTCAACTGCTGCCAGCATTGGAGCATATAGGCTTTTTTTTCTGCCTCATTTGCAGAGGAAAGACTGATCAGCTTTTCAATATAAACATGTAGCGGTGATGAAGTATAAATAATGTCTGATTGTACTGGAATTAGTAATGCAATTGTTTCTGATAAATCACCCACTGTGTGACGACATTCCTCCAGCAACCACAATGGCAGATTACAATAGTCTGCACACCAAGTTTTGAGCAAAGTTGATGATATGGTACGCCGTGGTCTTCTACCGGTAAATAATGCTATGGCCCATACTTTATCTCTATCATTTGCTACTTTAAAATATTGATACAATGCCTCTACTTTTTCAGCCGTTTTTGTAGTGGTAGAGAGTTGCTCTATTAAAGTAGCAAATGCTTTCATTCAGAAATGGTTTTACTTGCTTCTTCCTCCTGACCATAAGCAGTTACTACTTCCTCGGCTTCTAAACCTTGGTCTTTTAAATATTTACTAAACACTGCCTGAAATCCATGTGTTACAAATATTTTTTCTGCCGAAGTTGCTTTTATAGCCTGAAGTAAACCATTCCAATCGGCATGATCGCTAAGTGCAAATCCAATATCAGCATTGTTGCGCCGCTGATTGGCTCGTACCTGCATCCAGCCACTACAAACGGCAAGCTGGTAAGGTGTAAATTTTTTTATCCAAGAACTGCCATCTGCACCCGGTGGTGCGAGGATGATTGCATTTTTGAAATTTGATTTTGTATGCTCCGGAGTAATGCGCTGTACCAATGGCAATGCAACACCAGCGTTGCTAAGTGATTCATGCATATTCCAAATGGCACCATGTACCCAAATTGGAATGTCTAAAGGGGCTAATGCCTCCAAAACTCTTTGTGCCTTTCCCAAACTATAAGCCAGTAAGATGGCGTTTTTTTGCTGCGCAATATTTTTTAAAACCCACTGGCGCATTGATTCATAAATACTATGCTGTGGTAGCCAGTTATAAATGGGCAACCCAAACGTAGATTCTGTAATAAAAGTATGACAGTTGATGGGCTCAAAGGCACCACTTATACCATCATTCTCAGTTTTATAATCGCCACTACATACCCATATTTCACCTTTGTATTCAACTCTAATCTGCGCAGCACCAATGATATGACCTGATGGGTGCAAGGAAACTTGCACTCCATTTATATGGTGCGGCACACCCCAAGCACTGTCCTGAATGGTATGTGGACCAAGCCTACTCAATAGTAAAGGCTTAGTAAGGGTATGACAAAAATAATGAGCACTACCCGCCTTTGCATGATCACTGTGTGCATGTGTAATGATGGCTTTATCTACAGGCCTCCAAGGGTCAATATAAAATTTGCCCTGCGGGCAATACAAACCTTTATCCGTAAACTCTATGAGGGGCATGTGGTAAAGAAACAAAAAGTAAATGTCATTGTTGGCAATATGTATATAGATTTTTACATTAGAAATCCCCAAAGGACAATTTCGGAATTAAGTAATTTCAATCATAGTTGAATTTATGGGAACACGGTTTTCGAGGTGTACCCTTTAAAAATAATTCCACTACTACAAATCTCACCAACAAATTTCTTGAGCTATTCTATACACATTTTTAATTTCTATTTTCGAAAGGATTAAACAGCAAATATTCGAACCTTAGTAAAAATCCTTGCGGGGCTGTTCGGTTCATGCTACTCAATAACTGGAAGCGATATCCTGCATCTATCCTTGCTTGACTATTAAAAATGAATTGAATAGCTGGCGCAATATCGAAATAGGATTTTCCATTTTGGGGTAGTGTTTGACCAAGCAACTCAATCATCGCATTCATATTTGTTTGCTTGAAAGAGCTATAGTCTTTTGGAAGCATGAGTTTGCCACAACTTAGGCTATAGTTTATGGCCGAAGCTGCCTGTGCATCTGGAAATTTATTGCTATTGTTATCTATTGCTTTTTCAAAACTTACAGTTGCAGATAATGCAGTTTTGTGCAGAAGTTGTGTAGCAATGATTCCTGATTCAAATCCAGAGTTATGACCACTGATTTCAATTTCATCCTGATGAATATCACTATTATTAAAAGCATATTTTCCATATAAGGCCATCCTGAAATGACGGTGTAAATCATCATTACTTAAAAACCGATATCGAGCATACAATGCTCCGCCCTCAGTTATAAACCCGTTATTCCTATTGCTGATGAAAGCACTTGCATGTATCATGAAGTTTTTATTAAAGCCATACATCAATTCAGGAATGATATGTGTATTTGTTTTTTCTGATGATAGTTCATCCATAAAAGTATTGGTAATACGTATAGCGCCTGATTTTGCTGGCATATTGCTGGCCGGTTCAGTAAACGCAAAAAGTTCTTGAGCATGTACAGATGCCACAGTGAAGTAAATGCAGAAACAGGCTATCACAATACATCTAGGCTGCCTAAAACTTTTATGGAAAATACTTATATATATTTGATACATGTCGTCCATTATAATGTGTATTGAAAGTTAAAAAATAATCAGCTACCTCTGCATATCTTTTTCAATTAAAGCATCCAAACTCATGATGAGGTTTTCATAAGATGGATCAACGGATAACAACACACCTTTTTTATCCATAAGAAAAAGAAATGGCACACCATAAACCCCCCAAGATTTGGCAATTTTCTCTGTAGGATCGTTAAGTTGCAACCAATTCATTTTTTCTGTTATCAATGCATTGTGCCATGCGTGGCTATCCTTATCAATTGAAACACTTACAAACTGAATACCATAAGGAGAAAATCGTTTATATAGAGATTTTAAAGTGGCAATTGCATCTTTACAAGGTCTGCACCAACTTGCCCAAAAATCAATAATCGTAACATGGCCCTTTAGAGAATCTGATGAAATAATATTTCCGGAGCTATCTTGCAGCGCCCATGCTGTAGGCGTTAAGCCTTTATATAATTGCTGACTTTGTACAGGTATAGCAAGACAAAACAGTATAACAGAAATGAAAAAGAGTCTCAAATGATAGCTTTTATTTTAGCAAAATAACATGATATATTCTTTCTCCCATCTGCGATTGATCTGCATTACAACACGAAGCCATTTTACCTGTTTCATAGCAGTTCATAGTTGTTGCGGTTTTAAAAGATTTATACATCTTCTCTGATACAAAATCTTTATCTACAATTTGAAGTTGAACCGTACCATTGATGATGGCAGGTTCTGCGTTTAGAAAATGAAATGTTTTTTCCTGCAGTCGAATATGCGTATCCTTTTCAATTTTTACCTGTTTTATTTCTGCTGAAACGACTAATGAAAGTACGGTAAATCCTGCATCTTCTACCGCTATCCGTAGTTGATCCGGATTGATGATGGTATCTTTAAAATTGATATGGTAAGATGTAGTTTTTATATCAGTAATGACATTATCAATAAAGGGAATTTTGATCAGTGCTTTGTAAATGGCTTTGCTACACATAGAGCAAGTGAGGCCTCCAGCTACTAAATTAGCATCAGAAAATTGCGCATGCGTTTGTACCACAAGCATTATACAACAAAATATAGTTATGATTTTTTTCACAAAAAATAGTTGAAATATACTGCCCATTGTAGAGCAGTATATCGATGAATGAATAAAGTCAATGCATGTCTAAATAATGAAAGTAAGATTAGAAACTTGCAGAGACTTTGATAAAATTTGAACTATTTATGGTGTGCTCACTTGCCTTCATTGCAGCATGCTTCACCATGTAGTGTAGAGGCAGAGCAGCAACCCTTATCTGCTTTACAACAGTCACCCTTATCATCTGCTTTGTAGCAAGTGGAATTATTGCCCTCATGTTTACAACATGTAGCTTGTTGATCATCCTTTTTACAACAAGTAGTTGCATCGCCTGATGTAGTGCAACATCCAACTTTTATATCCGCATAATTATAGGTGCGTTCATACTGACAGCAATGTGGCAGATTTGAATATGCTGTGGTGTCACCTTGTATATGTTCTGTATCGTAACCAGCAGCTGCTATTGCCTTTTCTATATCAACGCTATTTACTTTTTCATCTAGCGTGATGGACAATTGTTGCAGGTCTGCATCCCAAGCAGCAGATATGGCACCGGCTACTAAAGCAGACTGCTCAATTTTATTTTGACACATATCGCAATTTCCTGCAACTTTTATTGTTATTGATTTTGTTTGTGCTGCTACAGTCATTGATATACTAAGAACAGTACACAGCATTATGAATGATTTCATTTTAATATTTTTTTGTGTGAGATGCAATCACTATTGAAAAATTGCATCAATAAAGATTTGTATATTGAATTATTCGCCAAGCGAATTTTAAAACAGTTTAAACTGTTGAACTTATAGAAGTGGATTAAAATATCAAATACGAAAAACACACATTAATGCCTGCGAATCTATTTTAGACAGGAGCAGAGGCGGCGGATGTTGGTGATATACTGATTGAATAGATAAAAATCTTTCAACAGATGGTTGAGCCCAAGAACTTATAGAAAAAAACTCAGGGGCTTTAAAATTAATATTTGAATGAGCTACGGAGTGGCTATCGATTAATTTTATGATTGAAACCTCGTCATGACAGCAACCTTGCTTAGATTCCATACCACATTTGGCACAAGCCTGATGGATATCTTTTTGCTGGAGTGAAACAGATACTTGTTCATTCATACAAAAATGCTTACTGATCACTATTCCCGTAGAAAAGGTGAAGTAAATCACTAATAGTAAGAATGAAACTATTTTATTCACAACAGCAAAACTAAATAAAATTTTTCTGAAAACTGTTTTACCTATTTACAAGCCTGTTAAATTTAATGAGTACAAGCCACTGTGGCAAAACTAATTTTTATGTCAGAAACAGTTAGCATCTGAAGTCCGCATGCCTCCAGAGTAGCACCAGTGGTTACAATATCATCTATCAATAAAACATGCTGCCCTTTTAATGCTGCACTATCATTTACAACAAATACATCTTCCATATTCTCGAATCTACTGATTCTATTTTTCTTGGTTTGGGTTTGTGTAAATATACTTCTGGATAAGGCTGTGTCATTGTAAGGTTTTGGCCACACTTCTGTAATACCTTGTGCTATGAGGGCCGCCTGATTATATCCCCGTTGATGAAGTTTTTGTTCATTTAGCGGTAACGGTATTATAACAGAAACATCATCAAATTGTGGAGCATTGGATAATTGATGCCCCAGCATGGCACCTAATATCAATCCCGTTTGTGCATGTCTATGATATTTTAACTGCTTCATGAGATGTTGCAAAAGCGATTGTTTGGTAAAATAATACATACTCGCTGCTTGCTCTATTTGAATACGGCCGGCAAACTTTTCATACACTTCATTTTTTGGTTGTACAAAGTGATTCGTAGAAGGAAGTTTCAACAAACATTTTGCGCATACAATACTGCTTCTCTCCAGCGCATCGGAGCCACAACCCATACAAAGATGTGGCAGTAATAACCTTGAGGCATCTTGCAAAACTGATGTTATAACTGATCCAATTTTCATATCCATTAAAACAAAGCCTGATATAAATCTCCCACCATACTTACTTCCACAATTTGAATGGATTGCTCTTTCTTATTGCGGAATTTATTATATGGTGAAATATAAATTTTTTCAAAACCTAATTTCGCTGCTTCTGCTATGCGTTGCTCAATTCTATTTACTGCTCTTATTTCTCCATTAAGACCTACTTCACCAGCAAAGCAATAGTGCTGTGGCAGCGGCTTATCTTCATAAGAGCTAAGCAGTGCGCATACAATACCCAGATCTACAGAAGGATCATCTAATCGAAGACCTCCAGCTATATTTACAAAAACATCTTTTACCCCAAAATGAAAGCCACCTCTTTTTTCCAATACAGCCAGCAGTAGTTGTAAACGGCGCAAGTCCAATCCATTGCTGGTGCGCTGGGGTGTGCCATATACGCTTTGTGTAACGAGGGCTTGCACCTCAATCAACAATGGTCGCATGCCTTCCATACCTGCACAAATAGCTGCACCACTCAGTACCTCATCCTTTTGATGGATTAATATTTCCGAAGGGTTTGCTACTCCTTGCATACCATCTCCGGTCATTTCATAAATGCCCAATTCACTTGCACTGCCAAACCTATTTTTTAGTGTCCTTAATATACGATAAGCATAATGTCTTTCTCCTTCAAATTGCAATACGGTATCCACCATGTGTTCTAATAGTTTGGGGCCCGCTATCGTTCCATCCTTTGTGATATGGCCTATGAGAAAAACCGGCGTTTCTGTATCCTTAGCAAATCGTTGAAAGGCCGCAGTACATTCTCTAATTTGCGTGATACTACCAGCGGCAGTATCTAATGATTCGGTATGTAGCGTTTGTACAGAATCTACAATAACCAATTGTGGTTTTAGTTTTTTGATTTCATTGAATAGAATATCTATGGAGGTTTCAGTTAGCAGATAAAAATTATCATTGGCAGCATGCAAACGCATAGCCCTCATTTTAACCTGTTGTTCACTTTCTTCCCCACTGATATACAATATTATCATTTCTTTTAACCATAAAGCCACTTGCAGCAATAAAGTGCTTTTTCCTATACCCGGCTCACCGACCAGCAAAACCAAACTACCACTCACAATGCCACCACCCAACACTCTATTGAGTTCATCATCGGGAGTAATGATGCGCTGCTTTTCTAAGTTTTCAATTTCAGATAAGGTTTTTGTTCTTGCAGTCTTTTTCTCATTGGTAAATCCGGACCAATTGTTCCCATTGCTTTTTGCTGCCTTTTCTACAACCTCTTCCACAAAAGTATTCCACTTATTGCAGGATGGGCATTTGCCTACCCATTTGGTACTTTCATAACCACAATTACCACAAAAAAATGCTGTTTTTAATTTACTCATTCCACTAAACTCATTGCTTTTTAGGGTTGCTTTTTTATCTCCAATAAATATTTTGAACTATCGCCATCCAACTTGACTTAGCGGTTTATCTCTTGGTAGCATATCATTCATATTGGCAATATGCCATGCAGTATAGTAAACCAATAACGCTCTCTTCTGCATGATGTCGAACCTTATTTTTTCAACTGTATCTGTGGGTCTATGATAGTCAGCATGTGTGCCATTAAAATAAAAAATCACAGGCACCCCATTTTTGGCAAAATTATAATGATCGCTTCGGTAGTAAAAACGATTAGGGTCTTTAGGATCGTTGAATTTTCTATCTATTTCCATCTTTGTATATTTGTTATTGATACTATCTGTAATTGGTGCAAGCAAGCTACTCAATTTATCATCACCTATGGTGTAAATATAATTTGTACTATCACCATAAGTACGTGTAGGGTCAATTCTGCCCACCATATCAATATTCAAATCAACTGTTGTTTTATCTAATGGCATGATGGGATGACTGGTATAATATTCACTTCCCCACAATCCTTTTTCTTCGCCACTTACTGCCATGAAAACAATACTTCTTCTTGTGGCATTTCCTTTTTTTGCTGCTGTAGAAAAGGCTTCTGCCAATTGCATAATGGTAACCGTGCCACTACCATCATCATCTGCTCCATAATAAATAATAGAATCTCTCATACCGAGGTGATCATAATGGGCAGTGATGAAAACATATTCATCCTTTTTATCTGTGCCGGGTAATAGTCCCGCAACATTTGTACTGCTAATTTTTTCAGTTCTTTTGAGTACATCAAGTTGCATTTTTACAGGATATACTCCATGTACAATATTTGTAAAATTAATATCGCCGGCATTGGCAGTTTGTATGATTTGTTTTGCTAAGGATTCGGAAATGTAAAGGATAGGAATATTATTAGCGGATAATGCGTCTGAGGCCTGATTAGTCATGCCACCACTCATAGAAATAGGAGGTTTAGGAAAATCTTTTTGTATAATAATAACACCAGCAGCCTGCTTGTTTTTTGCAATATTTACTTTATCAATCAGAGTACGGGATGTATTGTCTGTTGGCGTTTGTGCCGTTCCTTCGGTAAGTAATACCCATTTCCCTTTAGGTTGTAAACCATCATAGTCTATGCTGTCTATAAGTCCATAGCCTGCATAAATTATTTTTTCTACAGACCAGCTACCTGCGGGAATACGTGAAGGATTGAAGCTAAAATCAATACTGGCATTACAGCTTTTTCCGTTGATGGATAAGGACGCATTTTCTATTGTTTCTTTATACACCGGAAATGGCAATTGGTATTGATTGCCTGGCAAGGGTTGTAGCCCAATTTTTTTGAACTGTGCTTCAATAAATAATGCTGCGCTCCGCTGACCTTCGGTGGCAGTTTCTCTTCCCTGCATATTTGCACCAGCCAGTATGGTTAACTTTTCTTTTAAACCTTTTGCTGTAATTTTTTTTGCAAAATTATCAGGGTTCCTTTGTGCAAGTACACATGCAGGCAACAACAGAAAAAATATAAATTTTATTTTCATTGATTTGAATTTATGAGCAGCAAATTTTTGTAACTCTATTTTCATGACGGCCTCCTTCAAAAGCGGTATGCATAAAGAGATCAATCATATCATAAGCAAGTGATAGTGCTACAAATCTTGCAGGAATACAAATGATATTAGCATTGTTGTGCTGTCTGCTGAGTTTTGCTATATCATTTTGCCAACAGAGTGCCGCTCTTATACCTTGGTGTTTATTAGCTGTCATACAAACACCGTTTGCACTACCGCAGATTAATATGCCAAAAGCTGCATCCCCATTTTCTACTTGGGTGGCCACCGGATGGGCATAATCAGGAAAATCAACACTATCGGCAGCATAAGTACCATGGTCTGTAAGGTGATAACCTTTTTTTGTAAGCCAGTCTCTTATCGCTGTTTTGTATTCAAAGCCGGCATGATCTGCGCCTATGGCAATTGTTTTGGATAAATCGAATGTTGTAATCATGGAACAAATGTAGGCGAATGTATTTTCGGCAAAATGAATTTTATATGTATACAACTTAATGCTAATATTTTATTGTTAATAACACTTTCATTTATAGCAGCTAAAAGATTGCTGGCAGAGTATTAATTCCCCGAAGGGATAAAATTAAATTCATGTATTTTGGTCATTTAATAACGATAAAATATCATTGAAACAAGTACTCCTCATCAACATTACTTGATGACTTTAAATTAGATTGAAAATTTTTATAATTACAACAATTTTCCGAAGCCCTACTTTCGCCACATGCTATTTGGAGATGTACTTTGTAATGAATCAGTAAAACAGAGACTGAAAGATATGGTGCAGCAAAACAGGCTGAGCCATGCCATCATTCTATTGGGAGGAGAAGGAAATGGTGCACTACCATTGGCATTGGCCTTTACTCAATATATTGCATGTGAAAAAGTGCAAAGAGGTATGCAGCCTAAAGCAGATCTTGGACCCTCACTTTTTGGTGATGCATTGCCACCGGCAGAACCCAAATTTTATTCAGAACCCTGCAATGAGTGTAGCTCCTGTATAAAAGCAAAGCAGTTCATACATCCCGATATCCATTTTACATATCCAATAATACCCAAAAAATCAGGAGATAAACCAAAAAGTACGGACTATGTGTCTGATTGGCGAGGCTTTATTCAGGCTATGCCTTATGGCAATGCATACGATTGGCTTCAATATATAAATGCCGAAAACAAACAAGGAAATATATCTGCAGAAGAATGTAATGAGATAAACCGACAGATGAGCCTTCAGAGTTTTGAAAATAACTATAAAATACTAATTTTATGGATGCCTGAATATCTTGGAAAAGAAGGCAATAAATTATTAAAACTGATTGAAGAACCACCACCAAATACTATATTCATATTAGTGGCCGAAAAAGAAGACCTGATTCTTCCAACTATTCTGAGTAGATGCTTGCTGGTAAAAGTTAATGCTGCTAAAACTGATCAAATAAAAGAGACCCTAATGCTAAAAGCAAAAGCAACTGCAGCCCAAGCACATCAGGCTGCTATTATGGCACATGGCAACTACAGGGCTGCACTTGAAATACTCCAACATAACCATACAGATAATTTATCTTTAGTAAAAGAATGGATGAATGCCATTTTTTTTCAAGGCCCAGCTGCTCAGGTAAAATGGTGCGATGACATGAGCAGATTAGGCAGAGAAAACCAAAAACAGTTTTTATTATATTTTCTTCAACTCATAGAGGCTTCTACACGCATGCTTGCAGGTGTACCTTCAAATGATCAGGCTGATGAGCAAGAAGCAATTTTTATAGCTAAACTCCATAAAATGTGTGGTCAAGCAGGACTTATTGCACTTGCTACTCAAATCAATAATGCCATCTATCACATAGAGCGAAATGCCAATGCCAAAATGTTATTTCATGCACTTTGCATTAAATTCTGGCATCTTATCAAAAACAAAATGCTACTTTTGACAGATTAAGTGAATTTGTTGTTTCAATAAATTCCAAAGACAGGCAATCATATTCAAGAGCGAAGTTTTCAGTAGGATCTATATAATTGGTTTTTTATATTGCATAATTAATTTGTGCTTCAAATTGGATTTTTAATACATACATTTTGCTTTATTATTTGATTCTTGTCTATTTATAAACGATGAAATGAATTGATGATATGGGTTGTGGTAGTTGTGGCACAGGAAAGCCAAATGGATGTAAAAGCAATGGTGGATGTAGTACCGGAGGTTGTAATCGATTAAATGTACACGATTGGCTCATGAATTTGCCGGTTGCTGATGTAGATACAAGCTGTAGGATAGTAGAAGTAAGTTTTAACCAAGGTAGTAGAAAGGATTTTTACAGAAACGCTACGCTCCAATTTTTTGAAAAAGGAGACCTAATAACCCTTGAAGGAACAGGTGGTTTTGACGTGGGAGAAGTAAGCCTTACAGGCGAGTTAGTAAGACTACAGTTGAAGCGAAAAGGCGTAAAAGAATTTGACCCCGAAATAAAAAAAATATTAAGACCTGCATCCCAAAGAGATATTGAAATCTGGCAAAACACAAAGGCCAGAGAAAAAGAAATGCTCATAAAAAGCAGAGTTATAGCTCGTAGTCTTAAACTGGACATGAAGCTTAGTGAAATAGAAATACAGGCTGACGGCAAAAAAGCAACCTTTTTTTACACCGCAGACGATCGTGTTGATTTTAGAGAATTAATAAAGCAATATAATGCTGAATTTAAGGTAAGGGTGGAAATGAGGCAAATTGGAATTAGACAAGAAGCAGCGAAAGTGGGTGGCATTGGCAGTTGTGGTAGGGAGCTATGCTGCAGCACTTGGCATCAGGATTTTAAAAGTGTAACTACAACAGCCGCCCGTTATCAAAATCTTGCTATCAATCAAACCAAACTCAGTGGTCAGTGTGGCAGACTCAAATGCTGCCTCAATTATGAATTGGATACCTACTTAGATGCCCTTCAACATTTTCCGGACAATGCAGATCAATTACAAACGGTGCGTGGCACTGCATATCTTATAAAAAAAGATATTTTCAAAAATTTGATGTGGTACACATTACCAGAAAGTACTAAGCACTACCCATTAACCATAAAAAGAGTTATTGAAATACTGCAAGAAAATAAAAGAGGCCAAAGAGTACAGGAATTGCAAGCAGTAGAAATTGAAGTTAAAAAAGAACATGTTAGCAATACAGGTAGTGGATTTGAGGATGTGGTGGGTCAGATAAGCCTACGTAGTCTTGAAAAATCAAGCAAAAAACGTAGAGATAAAGAAAGAGAAAAAACGAATACAAACAGAAGCAATAGTAACAGACCACCATCCAGAAATATGGACAGACCGCAACAACATGCAAGACAGCAAGAACAAAAAAATCAAAACCCACAACAAACTGGCAGTCAGCCAGATAAATTCAATACACAACAGCGACGCCCCGATCAAAGAAATATTCCAAACGGCAGCAAACCCAACGGAAACAACAACTATAACAAAAGACCACCTGATCAACAACAATAAACACACATGAATTTTTTTAAGCTTCCTCCATTTAAACCCATCCCAAAAAAACCTGGGTTATATGCTTATTTGCCGGCAATCATTTACATGATTTTCATCACCGTTTTATTGTTAATGCCAGCTTCTGATCTACCAAAAAATCCATTTTTAGAACTCATATATTTTGATAAATGGATACACTTTTGTATTTTCTGTATGCTTTGTTTTTTATGGGCTCTTCCGGGTGTCAGATATTTCAAGCATCCGGTTCGGCACCTTATCATCATAGCAGCGTTCTGTACGGCATATGGCATTATAACAGAGTATGCACAAAAAAACTTAACCATTGATCGCTCTTTTGACCAAGCAGATATCATAGCAGATGCATCCGGCGTAGTGCTGGGGTGTATAGCATTATTATATCTAAAAAAGAAAGCTATATCCATTTCACATTAAAGCATATAGCCGCATGGTGCATTTCAACAATGAGTAGATAAAGGCATTTATATAAAAGAAAAAGGAAGATTTTTCGCCCTACGGGCAATGTGATTAACGATTGTTGATGCACATCAGATGGTGCTTCGTTTCACTGGGCATGATGGACCGTGCTTAATCATTCCCCGAAGGGGCAATAAAAAAATTACTGTAATCATTTGTCTTTTTAAAAGTTGACCATTACTTTTGCCGCCCCAAAAAGTTCTTTGCAATACCACTTTTCTTTTTTTTAAGTGGGAATGAACATTGAATTTGGGAGTGAATGACAATATGCTATTCACGTTAGAACCAATAAAATTTTTAAAATGGCAAAAGAAATTACCGGCTACGTAAAACTACAGGTAAAAGGTGGACAGGCAAATCCTGCTCCTCCAGTTGGCCCTGCATTAGGTAGTAAAGGTGTAAACATTATGGAGTTCTGCAAGCAATTTAATGCTCGTACGCAGGACAAAATTGGGAAAATAGTTCCCGTACTCATTACCGTTTATTCTGACAAAAGTTTTGATTTTGTAATTAAAACTGCACCTGCCTCTATTCAACTAATGGAAGCAGCTAAAATTCAGAAAGGTTCCAAGGAAAGTAATAGAAGTAAAGTAGCAAAAGTAAATTGGGCTCAGGTGGAGGCTATTGCCAAAGATAAAATGCCAGACCTTAATTGCTTTACTCTTGAAAGTGCCATGCGCATGGTAGCCGGTACAGCTCGTAGCATTGGTATAACAGTAGAAGGTGCTGCCCCTTGGGACAATTAAATAATAACCGCAAACCATAAAAGGTGAGCTTAAATCTGAATTAAAATGGCAAAACTTAGCAAGAAAAGAAAAGCAGTAGAAGCTAAACTAGATAAAACAAAAATATATTCTCTCAAAGAAGCCAGTAGTGTTGTAAAAACGATCAATACTACCAAATTTGATGCATCGGTAGATCTTCATATACGCTTAGGTGTAGATCCTAAAAAAGCAGACCAACAAGTGCGTGGCACGGTTACACTGCCACATGGTACAGGTAAAACCAAACGTGTATTGGTTCTTTGCCCTCCAGATAAAGAAGCAGATGCAAAAGCTGCAGGTGCAGACTTTGTGGGTTTAGATGAATTTATTCAAAAAATTGAGGCAGGATGGACAGATATTGATGTAGTAGTAGCTACGCCATCTGTAATGCCTAAATTGGGTAAACTGGGTAAAATACTCGGACCTAGAAATCTGATGCCAAATCCTAAAACCGGTACGGTTACTAATGATGTAGCAGCAGCGGTAAATGAAGTAAAAGGCGGAAAGATTGCCTTTAAAGTTGATAAAGCAGGAATTGTACATGCATCTATTGGAAGGGTTTCTTTTAGCCCGGAAAATATTGCTGCCAATGCACATGAACTTATAAACAGTATTATTAAATTAAAACCTGCCACAGCTAAAGGTATTTACCTAAAAGGTGTAAGTATGGCCAGTTCTATGAGTCCTGGATTAACTGTGGATACAAAAGCATTAATGAACTAAGCCCCTCATAAACTGCCCCTCGGTAGTTATTTGAGGAGTGTTTCTATAATTCCATAACACTCAAATTCAAAAAGAATGACAAAGACGGAAAAAAATCAGGTGATTGAGGCGCTTAAAGAAAAGTTCAGTCAATACAATAATTTCTATATCGCCAATACAGAATCACTTTCAGTAGCCCAAGTGAGTAAGCTACGCAGAGTATGCTTTAATAAGCAAGTAGAAATGAAAGTGGCAAAAAATACATTGATCCGCAAAGCTTTAGAAAGTATTGATGCTGAAAAGTATGCTGGTGTATATGATAGTCTGCATGGTGTTACTGCATTAATGTTTAGCGAAAATGCTAAAGAGCCAGCAATGATTATCAGTAGTTTTCGTACAGAAGGTAAAACTGATAAGCCAGTACTGAAAGCCGCATTTATTGATACGGATGTATTTGTTGGAGACAATCAGCTTGAGGCATTGAAAACCCTTAAAAGCAAGCATGATCTTATTGGTGAAATCATTGGACTTCTTCAAAGTCCGGCTAAAACTGTTATCAGCGGCTTAAATGCTGGAAGCAAACTGGCTGGTATTGTAAAAGCCTTAGAAGAGAGAGCAAATTAAGAGTAAAAATATCATCCTCAAGCCTGAGGGGATGCTTACAAATTTTATAAACTACCGCCGGAGCACAGGCATTGAAGGCGGACAAATTTGAAAAAAATGGCTGATTTAAAAGCATTTGCAGATCAACTGGTTAACCTTACCGTAAAAGAGGTAAATGAATTAGCAAAAATACTAAAAGATGAGTATGGCATTGAGCCTGCTGCTGCTGCCGCTGTAGCTGTAGCCGCTCCTGCTGCTGCTGCTGCAGTAGAAGAAAAAACATCATTTGATGTAATTCTTAAAGCTGGTGGTGCTAACAAACTTCAGGTTGTAAAAATCGTAAAAGAATTAACGGGCTTAGGTTTGAAAGAAGCTAAAGATTTAGTGGATGGCGCTCCTAAACCAGTTAAAGAAGGTATCTCTAAAGCTGATGCTGATGATTTAGTTGCAAAACTGAAAGAAGCTGGTGCTGAGGTTGAAGTGAAATAATTTCATACTTCAAAAAATAATAGAGCCTCGCTTTTGAAGCGGGGCTTTTTTAGTGTCGAGAAATGAGAGCTGAATCATTAAAATTGTCTGTATAAAGGATCATTTCAGCGTTATTTTTTTGTCTCCTTTATCAACAGTTGCTGAACGGCCGCATCTCCGGAAATATTATTCATTTGTCTTTGTATCCATGCTGACTTCCAACCTACAAAGCGGCTCTTTGGTTTTACGGTATAAACTTTAGGATTGGGTAGGCAGGCTATTATTTGAGCTGCCTCTGCTTTTGATAAAAGAGCAGCCGATTTTTTGAAATAGCTTTGTGCTGCTGCTTCTATTCCATATATACCCTTACCCATTTCTATAACATTCAAATACACTTCCAGAATTCTTTCTTTACCCCATATTAATTCAATGAGGAAAGTAAAATAAAACTCCGGTACCTTTCTTATATATCTCATAACACCTTCACCCTGCCATAAAAATACGTTTTTTGCAGTTTGCTGGCTGATGGTGCTTGCCCCTGCACCTTTTCCATAATTGCCATCCCCGGATAAGCTTTTTTGTAATGCATTCCAATCAAATCCATTGTGCGTAGCAAAAAGTTGGTCTTCAGCAGCTATAGCCGCAATTTTTGCATTGGACGAAATAGAGGTATAATTGATATAGTCTCTTTTTAAACCATCGCCTGATAGAAGTGCTGATATTTGTGTAATCGTAACTGGTGGCATTACCCATTTGCACACCACCACATAAATGAGCGATGACAGAAATGCATAAAGACAAATCTTTTTTACATACCTCCAAAACTTAGATTTAAAGAATGAAAATGCCATGAAGCGAAAATAGATGTTGTAGGATGAATAACAGGATTGTGGAAAAACAAGGAAGAATCTTTTTTTAGGCTAAGCATTGGTTTCCTTCATAAATTTTTCAAGTCTTTTTACAGCTTCTGCCTGCACCTTTCTTTGCATAAACCCTGTCCAGCCAAAGAGCAGGCCACTCAAGCCCAAAGCTTGTCTGGACCAAGTATAAAAATTAAAAGAATCTGTATGCTCGGTTATTTTACCATCCTGTACTCTTATATATGCTTTGATATGATTAATCACCGGATTGCCCGTGGAGGAGAAGGTATATTTTGCTGTCCACTGGCAGGTAGCATATTCCTCATCTATCAATTCAATATGGTCAAAGCTAAGGTGAAAGTCTTTTGCCTTTGTACAGAGCATTTGCCACATGGCTTGTGGCTTACCTTGATCCAAAAGACCAAAACCAGGATCGCTAAATACTACATCATCTGCATAGCAGGATTGCATTGTTTTAAAGTCTAACAGTTGAAATGCCGTATAGAATTTTATGATAACAGACTTTGGATCCATAGTATATTATATTAGGACAATAGATATAACAATAAAAAGAGTGGCACAATGAAAAGCATCCGATTGTATAACCGGATGCTTCAAAGATTTTAATTAGCCCATTATGCAATCACTTCATCCGTAAGGTGCACTTTCGTCATTGCATAATAATGATTTTGCAATTGATGAATGTGTTCAATGCCGGGATGGTGTCGTTTATCTTCTCTATACCATATTTCCATATTCTTAAAATCATTTGGAGCAGGTAGCAAAATACGGAAAGACCCTTTTTTGTATTTGACAGAGCCATCATCCTTTGTTTCCTTTTGAAAATTGAGCCAGGTCAGACTTTCATCATTTAAAGGAATGCAATGCAATTGTGCAGGAGCAAACCAGAATTCTTGTACGCCGGTATCTAAGCACACTTGCTTTTCATCCCCGTTTAATCGGGTTACTTCCCCTTTCCAGAGTTTGCCTTCAAACTCACCTACTAAATAATCCCCTTTTTGAATTTGATTGAATGGTACCATAAAGAAGCAAAAATTTTAGGTTTGTAAAATAGGTAGTTTTTAAATAGTACAAACTCCTTAAAGACAAAATATTTTTATATTGAGCTGTAAATAGCTTGATGAAAATTGAGTGCGGCTAAAAAAAGGGATTAAAAATTAGCGGGTAGTTGTCTTTATAGCACTATGCTAAAAAATTAATATAATTATATAACAATTTCTTTTTTGCAAAAAAATTTAGAAAGAATTACTTTACAATTTGTTTATTCTTACATTTTTTTACATGTTGAAATCATTAAAATAACCTTAAGTTTATTACGGAATACCAAGCATACTTTTTTTTAGTAATAGATTTTTTAATACTGATTGCCTGCTCATTTGTTATACTAAATACTACCAAAGTATCTGTTAAAATGAAAGCATTACTTATTGCAATCGCATTGTTAGTACCTGTATTTGGTTTAATAATATCTATGGGTACAATAGTACACAACAGAAATACCATGAAACCACAAGTTTAATCATTGCGAAGCAGCAAAAGAACATACGATACCAGTCATTCATTTTTTTAAAATCCGCTGAAAATCTTGTAGCATTATATATTTTATTATGGGGCCTATATTTTGTCATTAAAACTGTACTTTTTTACAAACAAAATATGCATGGGGCATGCTTTTGTTCTGATAAAATACGGCTTCAAACATTTGAAACCTTTGTTTTAAATATTTTTTGAATACCTGTTAAACTGGCTTACTGCTGTGTTTTACATTCGAATCGATAGCCTTTAAATGTTGTGGTTGGCATTGTCACAAAAGCTACGATTTTTTTGCTCCCATTATATACAGCCGCTTGTTTACTATAAGCCTTACCATTATCGCAGACTTTGCAGTTAGCCTTTACAAGCCATTTGAAAATTAATATACATAAATGTTTTAGGTTAATTTTTGGCAAAAGAAAAAGTGAACTATTTGAATGATTCTTAAATGCTTGTTTATGCAGCGTTTATTTTTTGTAATACTTTTCAACTCCATCATCTGAGCTCAAACAAAAGTCTATCTGTACATCCCCCTAACAAAAAGGGCAATATAAATTTAGATAACTCACTTTTGCACAACCAAATATAAATTACTTGAATATCCCGAAAAGAAGCTACCTGCTACTGAATCAATTCATAGTCATTTTCTAACAAACACTGCCCGAAATAAATTGACCCTCAATGAGCGAAAACTACAATACCTAAGAACAATATCCGAAACATTTAGCAAGCATATTTTGACATCACAAAACAGAAATCAACTCCGTGAAATAAGCACCCATTTAGTAACGCTTCAAAAAAATGGATAGCTGCCATTGTATTTATAATGTGTATGCTATTAACTGAAGGTTCTTCTTGCTTTTTAAACATGGTCTTTCATATCTGAAAGATTTATTGATCTCCTTCGAAGAATAAATGGATAGGGCATCATGACGCTCGCTGAAAAATTAAGAACCCTATCAAATGCTAAAAAGTTTCCTAATTGTTGCGCACTTTTCAGCAAACCTTTAGCAGAGGAGCATAAAAATAAAATTTCCTGATGTATACTAAAATTTTCAACAATAATATTATTGAATATCAATATGTTACAAAGGTGGCTTAAAAATAATCTGATTTTTCCTTGTTTTATCCCCAAGAGATGCCCACATTTGCAGCCCAAAAAAAAGTGCCGGGATGGCGGTACAAAAAATTAAAAGAATGAGTAAACTACATTTCACCACGAAGCATGCGAACGAGGCTACTGTACAACGTAATTGGTACGTTGTGGACGGCACCAATCAAACCGTAGGCCGCATGTGTTCACGTATTGCAGCAATACTGCGTGGTAAGAACAAAGCCTACTATACTCCTCACGTAGATTGTGGAGATTATGTAATTGTCATCAATGCCGATAAAGTTGTTTTTACCGGTAATAAGATGGAAGAAAAAATGTATCAAAATTATAGTGGCTACCCAGGTGGTTTAAAAGAAGAAGCTGCTAAAGATTTAATTCGTCGCAGACCAGAAGTAGTGGTAGAACGTGCTGTAAAAGGCATGCTCCCTAAAAATAGATTAGGTCGTAAGATGTATAAAAAGTTGTTTGTATATGC
>CALAGJ010000091.1 GCA_937892395.1 uncultured Parafilimonas sp. | reverse complement strand
TACAAAATAAATTCACTCAATATGATATTTATTCGCCCTGCGGGCAATGGAAATCAGCTATCGGGCACTAGTCATCCCAAATACAGAAATGTGTACTCTTGTAAGAGCCTCTTGTTAGTATAAATATTGTACAATTCATCAAAATGACTCTACTGTTTTGTATAAAAATTCTCCATTCAGATCAAATATTTTTGATAGTTATTTGGCTTGTAAATGATAGAGTAGTTTAGTTGCCAATTAGAGTGAATTCTCGGGGTTAAATAACGCATTCATACAAATAAAAATACCGGGAATTTACCCCGGTACTTTTATCAAATTTGTATTAAAACTGCTGTGTTTAAGCATTCAATTCATTGCTAGACATCTGGAATATTATGCCTTAATTCAATGAATATACCTCAGTTACTTTATAAGTTGAAAACATGCCGTAGTCAATCCATATCATACCCTTATCGCCCCAGTTTGTTCCCCAGGAATTTTGTACATAAAATGCATTTTTTGCATCATCATATCCGGTAATTGCAATGCAATGTCCACCAAATGTAGATCCATTGTTCTTCTTCCAGATATGATCTTTACCACCACCATTATCAAAAAGATTATCCACTTGTATGGCAATAACAACCGCTTTCTTAGCGGCAAGCTTTACTTTTATTGACCCTACATCATTCTTTTTAATGCGTACCCAGCTGGCTATCTTTTTATTGGATGCATCATTTTTTTGCGTACTGTTTGGCTGCTTAGAACAATTGTTCTCTACATAAGGCATACTGCTGTATGTGCAAACTCCCTGATTTTTCAATAGGTTCAGCGCATCAGTTACATAAGAACCACTTGAGCAGTCACTTACTTTTATTTGATTATAAATGTATGCCGCACTCATAATATTTGTACTGTTGTTCCAGCTTGTGCTACCTTTTACATTGTAGTAATCTATGGCTCTTGCTGTGGCTGTACCCCAACCAACACAGCTACCCTGGCTGCCTTGGTCTCCAATAGGAGGGTGGTCCAACATAACTTTTGCTGCCACTGCTTTTTGTGCTGATGCAGGAGCAGTATAAATAGCAATACCACGCAGTTGTTCTTCGCTGGCAGGTAATGCGCCATAACTATGTGTACCCCTAAGTGCAGTAGCATTTTCTGAAGATTGATCAGTTTCAATCGGATCATTGAAATCTTTTTTACAGGATGAAATCGTACAGGCTGCAAATAGGAATGTTATACCTAAGATTTTTTGAATTTGCTTTTTCATTTTTTTGATTTTTATTTAATTAATAAATGCGGAGAGAGTTGTTTTCTTGAGTCAAAAGTTGAAAAACTAAACTGTAGTTTGCAGGTGCATGTGCAAACTACAATTCAGTGAGGTATGATGGTTTTAAAACAAAATGCGCTGTCTTAAAGCATATCAAAATGCTATACTAAAAATCAAAAAAATAAAGAACATGTATTATGTTGTTGGATAAAAAAACGAGGTATAAATTTAGATATTGTTATTATTTTCTTGAGTACATAAATATGACAATTTGATTATTTGTAGGAATAAGAAATGTTTATTGCTTCGCAATAATTGCATATTACAAAGTCATTGTATGATATGATAATTATTCTGTAAGGATGCTGGTATGGTGCTTGTGAAAAAACAAAAACACTTATAACAGCTTGTACAATCCTCAATTCATATAAGTGCATTTAATCCAATACCACTTCATCCTGACCGTGCACTTCTCTCCAACGAACAAATACTTTTTGAGACGCAAATGTATCAATAGCTCTTCCGGTATAATCTGCATGAATAGGTAATTGACGGCTAAATCTTCTGTCTATTAAAACACATAGCGCCACAGAGGCTGGGCGGCCAAAATCTAATAAGGCATCTAATGCGGAGCGAATGGTGCGCCCTGTCCAAAGTACATCATCCACAATGACTACTTTTTTGTTTTCAATGCTAAATGGAATATCTGTTTTATTCGCAATCTTTATTTCATTGCGTACATCATCCCTGTAAAAGGTAATGTCTAACTTACCATAGGGTATAGGGGTATCATTACTAATATTTTGTAATGCATTCACCAATCTATCACTCAAATAAATACCCCGGGGTTGAATACCAATAATTACGGTATCAGTAAAGTCGGGATGATTTTCTAAAATCTGGTGTGCCAGTCTTTTTATGGTAATATCAATTTGTGATGCTGATAATATTGTTTTCAATATCTATAATTTTTATATACAGAACTTATATACCTATAACAAAATGGAATGGAATCTTCTGTATTTTTTAAGCGTAAATGCGCTCTATAGCGTCTTTAAATTTCTCCATGATAATTTTTCTTTTCAAACTCATCTTTGGTGTCATTTCACCGGTTTCAATACTCCATTCTTTGGATAATAATTCAAATTTTTTAATTTGCTCTACATGATTAAAATTGTCATTTGCAGATTCTACCACATCTTTGATTTTATTCAGTAATTCCGGCCTTTTTACAGCATCTTCATTTGATGTAAAAGGAAAACCTTTTATCTCCATCCATGATTTTATATAGGCAAATGCCGGCACTATTAACGCACCTACAAATTTGCGTTCTGCTCCCACCACAATTACCTGCTCTATAAAAGGACTTTCTTTTAATTTGTTTTCAATCGGCTGTGGTGCCACGTACTTGCCACCACTTGTTTTAAACAGTTCTTTTTTACGATCAGTAATTTTTAGAAATGGCATAGTTGGATGTTGTGCGTTATCTACAAACACACCAATATCCCCCGTAAGTAACCAACCATTTACAACCGTTTCAGCTGTAAGATCTGGACGTTTGTAATAACCTTTCATAACAGTTGGTCCTTTCACGCATATTTCCCCATCGGCTTCAAGTTTTACTTCTATACCATCCATCACTGGGCCCACTGTTCCAATCTTTTTTAAACCGGCAGGCTTCTGTCTGTTGATGGTGATTACAGGGCTATTTTCTGTAGGTCCATACCCC
Source organism: uncultured Parafilimonas sp. (assembly GCA_937892395.1). Lineage (GTDB taxonomy): Bacteria > Bacteroidota > Bacteroidia > Chitinophagales > Chitinophagaceae > CALAGJ01. Next base: position 3,881 of record CALAGJ010000091.1, on the reverse strand, counting down.
TCAAATACACTGATTTGTGCAGCATTAAAAATGCGCAATAATTTGATGGGTGCTGCAGCACCTCCTGTGATGATATACTTAACATTGCCACCCAAAGCAGCCCTCCATTTACTAAATACTAATTTATTGGCAATGGCTAATTGTGCCTTATAAAATATACTTCCATAATCAGGCCCATCATAATGTTCTGCTAAGCGCACACTCCAAAAAAATAGTTTTCTCTTTACACCAGTAAGCTGCTGTCCTGCACTCAAAATCTTTTCATATACTTTTTCTAAAAGGCGAGGTACTGTGCTAAAGCATTGTGGTTTTATTTCCCGCAGGTTATCACCAATGGTATCTAAACTTTCTGCATAGTAAATACTTACTTTATTTGATAAATAGATATACGACATTGCTTTTTCGAAAATATGATTTAAAGGTAAAAAACTCAAGCTTTTGCCTTGGGCTTCATCATTGAAAGGAAAACTGGATGTGCCTAATTTTATACAGCTTACAATATTCTTATGGGTCAGCATTACGCCCTTGGGCGTACCCGTAGTTCCTGATGTGTATATGATGGTGGCAAGAGCAGACTCTGGAATGCCTGCTTTTACAGCGTTTACTTTTTCTAACCAAGTAGTAGTGGCATTGTCTAAAAGATTGGACCAATGGGGTACTCCGGGTACATCGTCAAAAGTATAAATATGTTTTAGGCTAGGTACGTATGGTAAAATGGCAGATACTTTATCATACAATTCTTTGTTGTTTACAAAAAGCACTTTTACTTCCGCATCATTAAAAATAAATTGAAGTTCATTAGGGTTTGTGGTGGGATATACTGGAATCAATACTGCACCTGTTTGTTGCACGGCCATATCAGTAAAAAGCCATTCAGGCCTGTTGCTACTGATGATGGCTACTTTATCTGTGCCTTCATCAGAGCCGTCATTGGCACCAATTCCCAATTGGAGTAAACCTGCACTCAATCTATTGACAATATCAATACTGTCCTGCGTACTATACGATTTCCAGCTGCCTTTTTCTTTGGCACTTAGCATAGTAGATAAGGGTCCGGTTCTTTGCTGATAATCCAAACAATCAAACAATCTTTTGAAATGTTGCATATACTTTATTTTCAGTATTTCTCGGTTATTCGTTAACAAAGAAAATGGATACTTGTTATATAAAACTATTCTAGTAGTTGGCAATGGTAAAAAACTAATTTTAAAATTGATACTTTGCAAGCCGAAAAATATTTTTATGGAATACAGAAGGATGGGTAATACAGGTTTACAACTCAGTGCATTAAGTTTTGGAAGCTGGGTCAGTTTTCAAAAACAAATTGATGATAGCATGGCCGCATGCCTCATGGGTATGGCTTATGATGCAGGTATCAATTTCTTTGACAATGCAGAAGTGTATGCTTTGGGTGAGAGTGAAAAAATGATGGGAAGGGTACTGGCTGGCGCCAAATGGGAACGCAGTAGCTATGTAGTAAGCTCAAAAGTTTATTTTGGCTGGCGGGGAAAAAATAATAAACCCAATCAAACCGGGCTTAGCAGAAAGCATATCATAGAAGCCTGTGATGAGGCATTGAAAAGACTACAGGTAGATTATTTAGATTTATATTTCTGTCACAGACCAGATAAACAAACACCTATTGCAGAAGTGGTGTGGGCTATGAATCACTTAATACAGCAAGGAAAAATTTTGTACTGGGGCACCAGTGAATGGAGCGGTGTTGAAATAATGGAAGCACATCATCAAGCAGCGCATTATAGACTTATAGGGCCTGCTGTAGAACAGCCTCAATACAATTTGTATGAGCGCAATAAAATGGAGAATGAATACCTGCACATTTTTAAAAATGTAGGAATGGGTACAACTATTTGGAGTCCTCTTGCAGCAGGGTTGCTTAGTGGTAAATACAATGATGGCATACCAGAAAATAGTCGCTTTGCGATAAGCGGATTTGAGTGGCTTAAAGATAGATGGGTTACAGAAGATAAATTAAATAAAGCTAAGCAATTATCACAACTCAGCGCTGAAATTGGTGTATCTACGGCGGCGCTTTCCATAGCTTGGTGTTTAAAAAATGAACATGTTACGACGGCAATACTTGGAGCTACAAAGCCGGAGCAATTAGAGAGTAATCTGAAAGCGTTAGATGTGTTGCCAATGCTCAATGCTGATATCATGCAACAAATAGATGTCATTGTTGGAACAAAGCCCATACTGCCGGAGTTTTGATAGGTAGTTCAAGAACATATAGCAACAATACGCTTATGCTTTTAATTATATTTTTCTATGTATGGAATATGGAAGATATATATTCATCTTATAAATATTCGTTTCAACTGTAAGTCCCTAATAAAATGAATGACAAATTGGCCAAGTCAATAAGTTTTGAATCTGCTATCTCTCTATTGATGGGGTGTATTTGTTTTACAGCCATATCCTGCCGAAATGAGCAGTCATTATTTCGGCAGGTGCCATCAACTGAGTCGGGTATCCATTTTAGCAATACAATCACAGAAGCACCAGATCTCAATATTCTCACTTATGAATATATTTATAATGGAGGTGGTGCAGGTATTGCAGACTTCAACAATGACAGCCTTCCGGATATTTATTTTACAGGCAATTTAGTTTCAAATAAACTCTATATCAACAAAGGCAATTTCAAATTTGAGGACGTTACAGGCAAAGCCGGTGTATCGGGTAATGGACTCTGGTGCAAAGGCGCATCTATAGTAGATATTAACAATGATGGCAAGCAGGATATATATGTATCTGTTGCCGTAAATTCAGATGCAGCAAAGCGTAAAAATTTACTCTATATCAACAAAGGAAATGATGAAAATGGTATGCCTGTTTTTACAGAATCTGCAGCAGCTTATCATTTAGATGATTCATCTCACACCCAAATGGCCGCATTCTTTGACTATGATAATGATGGGGATTTAGATGTGTATTTATTGGTGAATGATTTAATTGACAATATCTATCCCAATGAATTTAGACCCATACATAAAGATGGTAGTTGGCCAAATACAGATAAGCTGCTGCGTAATGATTATGATAGCAGTATAGGGCATGCAGTATATACCGATGTGTCTCAGGAGGCAGGCATTTTGATTGAAGGATACGGACTGGGTATTAGTATTGTGGATATCAATGAAGATGGTTGGAGAGATATTTATGTCAGCAATGACTACCTGTCAAACAATATTCTCTATATCAATAACGGCAATGGCACATTTACAGATAAATGCAATATCTACTTAAAGCATACCAGTAAAAATGCTATGGGCAATGATATAGCAGATATGAATAATGATGGTCTGGCAGATATCATAGAATTAGACATGGCACCGGAAGATAATTATAGGCAAAAGATGATGATGAATGATGTGTCCTATCAAACATTTCAAAACAGTGCGCAGTATGATTTTATGCAGCAGTATGTACGCAATACATTGCAATGGAATCAAGGCAGACGCACTTTAGAGCAGGATACATTAGGCGAACCATTATTTAGCGAAACAGCCTTCTTCAGTGGAATAGCACAAACAGATTGGAGCTGGGCGCCTTTGGCTATGGATGCAGACAATGATGGCTACAGAGATATCTTTATATCTAATGGTTTTCCAAAAGATTTATCCGACCTTGATTTTATTGCCTATCGGGTAGATGCATACAAAACCACTCCTTATCAGCAAATGCTACAGCAGGTGCCGGTAGTTCAAATGGCCAACTATGCATATAAAAATAATGGTGATTATACATTTACAAATCAGTCTGCCTTTTGGGGTTTTAATACTCCCACATTTTCCGCAGGAATGGCCTATGCAGATTTAGACTTGGATGGTGATCTTGATCTTGTAATCAACAATACA
>CALAGJ010000090.1 GCA_937892395.1 uncultured Parafilimonas sp. | reverse complement strand
AGCCGGTTTTTATTAATCAACTAAAATTGGTGTAACTAAATCAGTACTTCTATAATGAAAATTATGCACCCTCTACAGGGGCTGTTTATATCTATCAGAAAAACAATGAAGGGGTATGGACTGAAATACAAAAAATTGTAGCACCAGACAGAGACCCGGACCCGTTTTTTGAGGATGATTATCAGGGTTTTGGTAATTCAGTTGGTATATCCGGTGGCTATATACTTGCCGGAGCTGATGAAGAAGGGTTTGATGAAAATGGAGAAAATTATAAAAACGAATCCGGTGCTGCTTATTTTTTTCAGGAGCCCTTGCTGCCGCTTGGTTTTAGCGCTTTAACCGGGGAGAGAAAAAATAATATCAATACACTCTACTGGCAAACCTATAATGAAACCAGCCTGCAAGATATGGTGGTGGAAAGGAGTACGGATGGTATAAGTTTTAATAAGATTGCTAATATAACACCACAACATAAAGCAGCGGCTTATAAGTATGAAGATGTGACTGCGGTGGTGGGTGTAACCAACTTTTATAGAATCAGTTTTATGCAGGCAGATGGCCGTGCAGCATTAAGCAATACCATCAGCATAGCAGCCTCTACCAAACCATTTACGGTAAGTGTAAGGCCCAATCCTTTTAGTTCAAAATTTTCTATTGTGGTCAATACTGGTCTTAAAGAATCCACTCCTATGAATGTACACTGGTATAATACAGCAGGCCGGTTGGTTTATACAGAGACACGATTTGTACAAAGCGGAGATAATACAATAAGCCTCAATACTGCTACACTTGCTAAAGGGATTTATATGGTGGAGTTTGTTTTAAGTGATGGCAGGAGAAGGGTGGAAAAGGTGGTGAAGGAATAGTCTGAACCGCTGATTTTTGTGATTAAATGATGGGCGTGATGGATGAAAAAAATCAGTGCAATCAACGATACAACGAATAAATGTTTTAGACCATTCAGCTTTTTCAGAATAAAGTCAATTGCAAAATCTGGGTGTAAGAAATAGTACAGACTACCTAAATGCTTCATTTTATTCTGCTCTCAAACTCTTTACAGGATTTGCCAAAGCAGCTTTAATGGCTTGTGAACTCACCGTTAGTAAAGCTATGAGCAATGCTAAGCAGCCTGCTAACAAAAATATCCACCAACTGATATGGATACGATAAGCAAAATCTTCTAACCATTTATTCATGGCCCACCAGGCCACCGGAAATGCTACTAAGGATGCAATGCCCACCAATTTTATAAAATCTTTGGACAGCAGTGTTGTAATGTTTGAGACAGACGCACCCAATACTTTTCTTACACCAATTTCTTTTGTACGCTGCTCAGCCATATAGGCAGCCAAGCCAAACAAACCAAGACAGGCTATCAATACTGCAAGCAAGGAAAAGGTTAATGCCACTTGTCCTGCACGCTGTTCTTCCTGATACATATCGTTAAAAGATTCATCTAAAAAATGATAATTCAATGGCATACCCGGACTCATTTTTTTAAATGTAGATTCAACAGATTGTATCAATCCGGCCACATTGGATGTACTTATACGATAGCAGGATGCCCATTTATTATTACCCAATCTAAAACATAATGGACCCACGTTTTTGCGCAGCGATTCAAAATTAAAATTCTTTACTACACCTATAATCGTATAAATTATCGGTGCACCACTTCCATCAGTAGTATATAATTTTTGATTGATGGGATTTTTTGTACCTATCAATTTTGCTGTTGATTCATTGATGACAATAGCCATAGAATCTGAACCATAATCAGCAGAAAAATTTCTTCCAGCTATGAGTTCCATACCCATAGTAGGGATGTAATCATAATCAATACGCCAGTTCTGCATGTTGAATCCATTCTTCTCATTCATAACGGATGATGTACTCCATGTATTATCTGACCGTGATGAATTTTGAACAGGTAGATAGCCACCAAAACAAGACGCCTTTACACCACTCAGTTTTGAAATTTCATCTTTAAATGCTTGAGCAGTATTTGTACCCATAGCAGAATTATCCACCACCAAAACCTGATCTTTATTAAAACCAATTTTTGTAGTTTGAATATAATTTAGTTGGTAATAAATAACGATGGTACCTATTATAAGAATGATGGATGTAGCAAATTGAAATACCACCAAAGAACTTCTTAGCGTACTGTTTCCGGCACCCGCACTTAGCTTTCCTTTTAATACTTGAATGGGTTTAAATGAGGAAAGAAAAAATGCGGGATAAAGGCCGGCAATGGCGCCCACAAATATTGTCAATACTAATAAAAATGCTATATAAATGGGTTCAGATAGTGTAGATATATTGATTGCCTTGCCGGCCATACTATTGAATTGTGGTAATGCCAAAGCCACTAAAGCAAGCCCAATAAATAAAGCTATAAATGCCATTAAGATTGTTTCCATCAAGAACTGCACAATCAATGCTTTCTTTTCAGTGCCCAATACTTTTCTAATACCAACTTCTTTTGCACGGCCGGCACTTCTTGCAGTTGAAAGATTCATAAAATTGATACAGGCTATGAGCAAAATAAATAAGGCTACCGCTGAAAAGATATATACATATTGGATATTACCATTTACACCAAGTTCTACACCCCTTGCTGAATAGAGATGAATGGATGTTAAAGGCATAAGTGAATAAGCTAATTTATTACCAGATTTTTCAAAATCTTCCATACTTTTTATTTGAATGAATTGATTGACCTGTGGTAATACATATTTATTGAGATAGGATGGAAATTGTTTTTCCAAAGCTTTATAATCACTACCAGGTTTTAATAAAAGGTAGGTATGAAAATTATGACTGACAAAATTTCCAAAATCATAATGCACATTATCCATTGATAAAAACATATCAAAAATAAAATGTGAATTATGTGGCATATCTTTTATAACTGCAGTTACCTTATAAGAGGTGCCATCATTGTCATTGCAATTTATTGTTCTACCCAAAGCATTTGCTACTGAGTAGAAATATTTTTTTGCAGTAGTTTCATTAATTACAATAGTGTTGGGATTATTTAAAGCATTTTTTAAATCTCCGGCCAAAGCAGAAAATGTGAATACGGAAAATAAAGTAGAGTCTGCATAACATACCCTCTGCTCTGTAATAAACTGGTTATCTTTTTTAAAGAGTTTACTGCCTTCATTGTTATAAATTCTAGTGAATTCTTCTACTTGTGGATAGTCATTCTTTAGTGCTGCACCCATGGGGTCAGGGCTTACGGCCATATTCATATCATTGCCACCAAATCTTATATCAGAATGTATGCGATAAATTCTATCTGCCTTTTCATGATATCGATCATAGCTCCACTCATCAGCTACATATAATGCTATTAGTATAAAACAACCTAAACCTAAAGCAAGACCCATAATGTTTATTGCTGAATACCCTTTGGCCTTATTGAGTGTCCTAAATGTGATTTTCAAATAATTTTTAAACATAATATCTGTTTGTGTATAAATGCGTAAATACTACAGTAATAATTATGCCAATGGCTATGCCAATCTGTAAACCCTTGTAGTACAAGCATTTCAGGAGAAGTACACAAATGGGGTGTACGGTTGCGTACAGTTTTTGTGCGGGGGTGAACATTGGAATACGCATCAGTACATTTAAGAAAACAGTAAGTTACTACATTTAGGATTCTTTCAATACTGCATCATCATTGCCCGAAGGGCATAGCAAAAAAAATTAAGTTATTTACTCTGTTCTCAGGCTTTTTACCGGGTTTGCCACTGCTGCTTTAATGGCTTGAATACTTATGGTAAGCAATGAAATACAAACTACAATACAAATGGTAATTGCAAATACTGTCCATGATATAGAAGTACGATATGCAAAATCCTCTAACCATTTATTCATCATCCACCATGCCAATGGTGATGCAATGAGTAAAGCAATCATTACAAGCACCACATAATCTTTTGAAAGAATGGACACAATATTTGTAACTGATGCACCAAGTATTTTACGAATGCCGATTTCTTTCAGCCGCTGTTCTATAGCAAATACAGTAATTGCAAAAAGACCAAGCAAGGAAATAATAATTGCAATGATGGTGGTAAATAATACTATTTGTTTCCATTGTGCATCTGCTGCATATCTATCCATCAGCCATTGCTTCATGCTATGAAACTCTGGTATGGCAAAGGGTAGAATAGACTTGTACACTTTCATGGCAGCCGCCCTTGCTTCATCCTCCTTACCTGGCGCAAATTTGATATAGGTATTTAATAAATCGCCATATTTATCTAATGAAAAATGGATAGGTTGAATTTCTTCTTTGAAGTTGGCACTATGGTAATTTTTTACCACACCCACAATGGTATAGCTTTCAGTTCCCCATCCATCAGTGATCACTTGACCTATGGGGCTTTTGGACTTGTCCAGATACTGATCTACAAATGCTTCATTGACCATACAATTTGAAACAGTATCTGCTACATTAGCATAACTAAGGTATCGCCCTGCCTGAAGTGGTATTTGTAAAGTCTGTAAATAATTGTCATCTATATGCTCATAATAAACCCATGATGTTTGCTTACCATCAATTGCAAACATGGTCTTATTCCAATTTCCGCTTTTTGTTCCTACCGATTCAATGGAAGGAATGGCCTTCAACTCATTTTTAAAACGTGCAAATTCCGAAGTTTTATTCCAGGGAAATTGCAAGTAAAGCATATTGTCCACATTATAACCCAAGTCTGCACGGCTGATATAATCAAACTGTTTGTTGAAGACCAGTGTGCAAATAATTAGCCCGGAAGCAATTACAAATTGAACAACAATTAATGATTTACCTAAAATGTTTTTTCCTGATAATTTAAACCGCCCATACAATGTTTTCACGGGTTGAAACCCTGATGCCACGAAGGCCGGATAAAATCCTGCCAATAATGATACGATGATGATAAGTCCAATAAATATAGTTATTGCCTCCGGCTGAATTAAATAAGCAAGACTAAATGATTTATTGGATAGTTGATTAAAGGATGGCAATATAAGCTGCACCAATACTAATGAGAGCGCAAATGCAATGCAAGTAAAAATAAAAGACTCACCCAGAAACTGATACATCACCTGCCACCTACTACTACCGGAAACTTTTCTTATGCCGATTTCTTTACTACGCTGCATACTTTTGGCCAACGCAATATTGATGAAATTGATACAGGCTATGGCAAGTATCAAAACCGCAAGAAATGATAAGATATAGGCATAAGTGGCATCACTCCAATTGCTTAAACCATTGGATGCAAAATAATCAGCATTGAGATGAATATCAAACAACGGTTGCAATCCAAACTTCATAGAAGTAATACCATATTTTGATTGCTTCGCTTTCCATTCTTCTTCATTATGAGCCAGGTAAACATTCCATATTTTCTTTTCTACCGAAGCGGCATTAGCATCTTTGCGCAGCAATAAAAATGTATTGAGATAACCATTACTCCAGTTATTCATTTCATCATTAAAAGCCGCAGCATCAGTAGGGTTTTGACGTTCCATTGGTATGAGCATATCAAAACGAACGGAAGCATTTGATGGTGGATTTTTTACCACTCCGGTTATTACAAAATTTTCAAAATCTTCATCTACTTGTATTTCGACCGTTTTCCCGATAGGGTTTTCGGTTCCAAAATATTTTTGTGCTGATTTATTTGTGAGTACCACTGAATTTCTTCCTTCCAACATTTTAGAAACATTGCCTTTCAACACATCTATGGTAAATACATTAAAAATAGATGGGTCGGCAAAGAGCACAAGAGAGGATAGTGTTTCATTTGCTTTTCGCACATCCATATCCCACCCCTTTATACGGCAATAGTTTTCTATTTCTGGTACTTCCGCTTTGCATACCGGGCCTTGTGGTAAACCAGTATTTCCTACTCTGGTTTCATTGCCAGCAGTGTCTGTGCTACTTCGTACTATTCTATATATATTTTCTCCATTTTTATTAAACCTATCAAAACTCCATTCATCTTTTACAAATAAGGTAATGAGTACAATACATGTAAGACCAATGGCAAGCCCCGCAATGTTTACAAATGACAGTAACTTGTTTCTTTTGATATTTCTTATAGTTACCCTTAAAATATTTTTAAACATGATGTATAAAAAATTTTTTGAAAAATAATTATTTTGAAACCACTTAATCCGTTTTAAGGCTTTTTACCGGGTTTGCCATTGCTGCCTTTATAGCTTGAAAGCTAACAGAGGCTATTGCAATAGTAATGGTTGCTGTAAAAGTAATGGCAAATACCGACCAGTTTATATCGATACGATAGGCAAAATGATTGAGCCATTTATTCATCATAATCCAAGCCAGTGGAGATGCCACCATCATTGCCATAATTACCAATTTCAAAAAGTCATTGGACAATAGTGCTACCACACTAAAAACACTTGCGCCTAATACTTTTCTAATGCCAATTTCTTTGATACGCTGCTCAGTACTAAAGGTGGCAAGGGCAAATAAACCAAGACAACAGATGATAATAGCAAGAATAGTAAAGGAGCTAACAATGTAGGAAAGCCTCTCCTGAGCCAAATAATTTTTTTGAAAATCTGCATCTAAAAAACTATATTCTAATGGCTCATTTGGTACCGCAGCTTTCCAGCAGTTTTCAATAGCTGATAAGGTAGATTTGATATTTTTTTCACTGCCATGTACAATTAAATAGTTATAGTCTGTACCATCATTGAGGGTAAAAGCGAAGGGAGTAATTTCTTGTTGTAAATCTTCAAAATGAAAATCCTTGACAACCCCAATGATGGTATAGTCATACGTTTCTCCATTATATTGATACAATAGTTTCTGGCCAATAGATTGCTCTGCAGATTCAAATCCAATATCCTGCACTGCTTTTTGATTGATGATGATACTTTTACCTGTATCCGCAGTAAAGGAAGGAGAAAACAACCTACCTGCTACAGCTCTAATGCCCAGTGTTTGAAGGAAATTATAATCAATTCTATTGGTACGTGTACGCTTTGATTGAGCGGGGTTTTGTCCTTGGCGATAGAAGTTATTATCCTCAGGATTAAATATACCAGGATAGTAAACGGAGGCAGCCACTGCTTGCACATCTTTATTCTTTACTAATTCAGTTTTCAAATTAAGGTAGGCTGCTTTGGAAGTTTCGCTGCGCAATGGGAGTACCACTTGTTGCTCTTTAATAAAACCTAATTCTTTATGCCTCATAAAATGCATCTGTTTATCAATGACCACAGTGGCCACTATAAGAGCAACAGATACTACAAATTGAAAAACTACTAACCCTTTGCGAAGTGTGAATCCTGACAGCGAATTATTTACTTTGCCTTTTAAAACTTTTATTGGTTGAAAAGCGGAAAGGTAAAATGCAGGATATATACCTGACAAAAATCCAGTTATTAACGCAATGCAAAGAAAAATTAGTAATAACCCCTCATTGGATACTAAAGAAAAGCTTAACCCCTTGCCTGATACATCTGCAAATACAGGCACTATGAGAATAGTAACAACCACTGCCAGCACATAAGCTATAATACTGAAAATAATTGATTCCCCTAAAAACTGATAGATAAGGGAAGTTCTTTTAGCCCCAAGCACCTTCCTGACACCAACTTCTGCAGATTGCTTAGAAGAGCTTGCAGTAGCAAGATTCATGGCATTAACACAGGCAATAATCAAAATAAAAATTGCAATAGTAAATAGTATGTAAAGCGAAGTTTTATTTCCATTTGGTTCTACTATAACATCTATACCAGAGTTGAGGTGAATATCTTTTAGAGCTACTAAATATTGTTTCTTATCAAATCCTGCGGTTTTTAAATCAGCACCTGCATATTTCTGAATAAAGGCTGGAAATTTTGATTGTAGTTTTTTTATATCTGCCTTTGGCTTTAAAACCAGATAAGTGAGAAACATATTATTATTTACAAAATTTGCTCCTTGTTTTCTTACATAGTCTTCCATAACCCCTCCTTTGAAAGCCAGGAAAAAATGTGCATCAATATGGGATGGGTTTACATTCGTTTTAAAAACCCCTGTTACAGTATATATAACATCACCTCCAGTAAGATTGCTGGCCACAGTTATGGTCTGATTAATAGCAGATTGGTGACCAAAAAATTTCTTGGCAAGGTGGTCGGAGAGCACAATTGATTGAGGGTTTTGTAATGAGGTAGAGCTATTCCCTTCTATAAATTCATAACTGAAAATATTGAAAAAATCGGCATCTGCTATATATCCTTTGGGCTCATAAATGGTTTGTGGGGCTCCTATTTTGGGTGTGTAGCGCAAAAGTGTTTTATCTTCTGTAAATATTTGTAACAATTTTGTGTTTGCCTCTATCTCTGGAAATTCCTGCTGCATGGTTTCACCCATTAAGTATGGCGTGCCCCCTACATTAGTTTCTTTTCCTTCTGTTATAAATGTAGTTGCTATGAGGTGAATTTGTTCATGATTGTTAAAATGTTTGTCATAACTATTTTCATATTGTATATAAACAACAATGAGTAGGCAAGTGGCCAAACCCACCGTTAAACCAAAAATGTTTATTAAAGAAGAAATTTTATTCTTCTTTAATTTACGCCATGATGTTTTGAAATAGTTTTTAAACATGTATTAACCTTTAACTAATGACAGATTGCTTATACAATTCTATAAATTTTCTGGCCTTTTTTTTATCGGGAAATTTTATTTTAAAATAGGCTCTTTTCCATGATAGATCTTCAGTTTTGGAAACAAATTCATTGTTTTGAAAATAAAATTCAACCAGCTCATAGTCATTTTCCGTTTCTGTTCTTAGTAGTACACTATTTGTAAAAGGCACTAAATATGCTCCATAATTCAGGTAATACTTGCCATTGTTCAAAAGATCAATAGATACATTGTCTTGACCTTCCAATACACTAATTAGCGCTTTCATTTCTTTTGATAAGGTGGAAGTATCTTTTTGAGCTTGAGCAGGTAAGTGAGGAAATACCAACAAAAGCAGAACGATTATTTTATAAATAGATAATTTAAAAATTATGTTGTGAAGAAAATTTTATATATATACATTTTTATTCGCTGCGCAATACCTGTGCAGGATTGCTATTGGCAGCTTTGGCTGCAAAAAATGATGCAGTGAGCCAGGCTGTTATTGTAATAATTGATATGGCAATAACAAAAGGCCAAATACTCATTCCTCCATTATATGGAAATATATCTAGCCACTTATCCATAAAATACCATGAAACTGGGAATGCAACCACTGCTGCAATCAATGCCAGCCATACATAGTTTTTACTCGTTAAAGATACCACACTCATAGTACTGGCGCCTAATACACGGCGCACACTTATTTCCTTCTGTCTCTGTTGTGTAGTAAAAGCGGTAAGACCTAATAGACCCAAGCAAGTAATAATTATTGTGAGGATAGAAAAGGCTGCAAAAATTTTACCTCTCTTTTGATCAGCTTCGTATTGTGAATAGTAGTCTTCATCTAAAAACTTATATTCAAATGGCAATGCCGGAAAATATTTTTTCCAAATGGCTTCTGCTTTGGTTATGGATGATTTGATGTTGCTACCATCTAATTTTACTTGAATGATATTATTATCAGCAGCATAAAAAAGGAGTAAGGGGGCAATAGGATTATATAATGATTTTTGATTAAAATCTTTCATCACACCTACTACTTCTCTATAATCACCAGATGTATCGCCGGGGAATTTTATTCTTTTGCCCAAAGGCTCATCCCATTTAAAATTTTTCACCATTGCTTCATTCACCAGAATGCTGTGCAAAGTGTCTGAAAGGCTTATGAAATTTCTACCCTTCACAATTTTTATTTCCAGTGTTGGGGCTAAGTTTTCATCAATTTGATAACATTCAATGCCTTTGTCTATATAGCCATTATTACTTTCAACAGTAAAAAGATTGAGGCTTATATTTCCACTGCCGGGATAGGCATTTCCAGTACCTACAGATTTTACCCCGGGCATGCTTCGGAAATCATTGTTCATTGCATTGATTTTGCTGCGTTCATCTTCACCAGTGTTTACAGTTAAAGTCATTACTTGATCTTTGGTAAAGCCCAGATCTTTTTTTCTTACATAGTTGAGTTGATCATATACAATCCAAGTGCAAATAAGCATGATCATAGATATTGAGAACTGAAGTACTACCAATGTGCGGCGCAGATTTATATTGCCAGAAGCCTTTGATAACGCACCTTTCAGAATGCTTACCGGCATAAATTTGGAAAGGTATAATGCAGGATAGCTACCTCCTATAAAACCTGTAAACAAACCTATGCTCAACAATAAAAGTATATTGAAGGGTTGAAACAAGGTATTTATAGTGAATGATTTTCCTGATATACTATTGAAAGTATGCATTAAGACAATGACTAATACAACACTTAGTATAACAGAGAAAAATGCTGTGAGTAATGACTCACTTAAAAATTGAAATACCAATTGTACTCTTGAAGAGCCTGCTACTTTCCTTATGCCTATTTCCTTTGCCCTCCTTGCACTCCTTGCTGTTGTCAAATTCATATAATTGATACAGGCAATCAGAAGCATAAAAAATGCAACTGCACCAAAAATCCAGATATAGTTCATACTGCCTATTTCTTCCGGCTCACCATCTAATTTTGAATTGAGGTGTATATCTGTAATGGGTTGTACGCCGTATCTTATTTTTATATTATACTGAGCAAAAATGGGAGCCATATATTTATCATACATGGGTGCCAATTTTTTCTCAAATGAGGCTGCACTTACTTCCGGTTTCAGCAGTACGTAGGTAAACAAGAAAAAGCTGCCCCAATTGTCTGGCAAACCCTGACCACCCTTTAAAGCAGTGGACATAGACATGAGCATATCATAATAAATATGTGTGCTATGTGGCATATCTTCCATTACACCGGTTACATTATAAACGTCATATACTGTGCGTAGTGATTTGCCAACGACAGATACATTTTTTCCAAAATATTTTTCTGCTGTTGATTTAGAAATAACAATACTATTTGGCGCATTCAAAGCAGTAGCCGGATTACCTTCTAAAAACTTATGTGTAAATACTTTGAACACATTGCTATCTGCATAATATAATTTCGTTTCATAGAAGCCTTTTTCCCCATTCTTAAACAATGTTCGTTCTTTATTTATGAAGCGAACAGCTTCTTCCACTTCCGGAAATTCATTTTTTAATGTGGGCCCAAGTGGCAACTGTGTTGAAGTCCAATCTGTATTCTTCTCCGGCTCTTTTATGTAAGAGTTGATACGACATATACGGTCTGCTTTTTCGTTGTGCTTATCATAATTGAGTTCGTCGACAATATAAAAAATCAAGAACAAACTAAAAGTAATACCAATAGTAAGGCCTGCTACATTGAGCAGGCTAAACCAACCGTCCTTCCGAATATTTCGGAAAGCAATTTTGAAATAATTTTTAAACATCTTTTTTGCTTTAGGTCATTGGCCGAAGGCCATAAATCATTTTATATTTATTAAAAAATTCAATGCATCATTTCACTCACTTCTCAACGATCGTACAGGATTTGCCACTGCTGCCTTTACTGCCTGAAAACTAATTGTGGCTAAAGCAATGAGCAAAGCCCCCAAACCGGCATAAATGAATAAATCTAAACTAAGGTCAATTCTATAAGTAAATTGATCTAATAGTTTACCCATAGCCAACCAGGCTAATGGAGTAGCTATGATAAAAGATATACCAACTAATATCATGAACTCTTTTGATAATAATCCTACAATACCGGTTATTGAAGATCCCAATATTTTGCGAATACCAATTTCCTTTACCCTGTTTTCTGCCATGAATGTAGATAAGCCAAACAAACCCAAACAAGAAATGAAAATAGTAAGTATGGCAAAAACTGTAGCCATAGTGCCAGTCTTTTTTTCATTGGCAAATTTTGCAGCATAGTCATCATCTACAAACTTGTATTCAAAAGGATATTCACTATTATACTTCTTAAAAAGTGCTTCTGTTTTTTTAATATTGGATTGCATATTGCTACCTGTTTGGTATCGAATATTGATGACATTAAACCATCCACCTGCACCTTCTATGAGCATTGGATTTACATTTTTGTATGGAGATTCAATAATAAAATCTTTTACTAAACCTATTATGGTCCATTCTGCACCATTGTCCCTAATTATTTTTCCAATAGGATCTTTCATTCCCATTGCTTTTACAGCAGCTTCATTTACTAAGATGGCAAATGAATCCGTTTTATAGGTGTTTAAATCGAAGTCTCTTCCTTTTATAATTTCCATGCCAGCAGTTTTTACAATTTGGTTGTCTGCATAAAATCGATTGAATAGGGTCTTGTCATTTGGGTCTTTGCCTTCCCACTCCATGCCCCAACTATTGCTCCAGCTTTCTGTTAAGGGTGATGATGTTTTTGTAACAGATGATGCTATATTTTCTTGTAGTAAATCATTGCGTAGCAAATCATAATTCTTCTCCAAGTCTCCGGTCAAAAAATGATACATTAAATTGTTCTTATCATACCCGGATTGCCTTGCCTGTGCATAACCAATTTGCTTACGAATGACTATTGTGGCTACGATTAAAACAATGGCAAATGTAAATTGTAAAACTACCAACACCTTTCGTGGAGTGATGATTTTATTGGCTTGCTGCTTTAATCCTTTGAGCACTTTTACAGGATTGAATGCGGATAAGAAAAATGCAGGATAACTACCGGCTAATAAACCTGTGATGATAACCACCATAAAAAATGCCATCCAATACCAACCATTTGTAAAGTCAATAAATAATGCTTTATCTGCCAATTTATTAAAGCCCGGCAAAGCCAATAACACAATACCAATCGAGAGTATGCCACCCAGTAAAGCAAGTAAAATACTTTCACTGATGAATTGACCAATCAATCCTATTCTTCTGGCTCCTACTACTTTCCTGATGCCTACTTCTCTTGCACGTTTTTCACTTCGGGCTGTTGATAGATTCATAAAGTTGATACATGCTATCAATAATATAAAAGACGCTATAATGATGAATAACTGTACCATATTAATAAGCCCACCATCTTCTTTCCCATTTGTAAAGTTTGAATACAAACGCCAACGACTCATGGGGTATAAAAACATTTCTCCTGTGCCAGCTTCATTGTCATGTTTTTTGCGTATATCCTTAAATTTTGTTTGAAGGCTTTCTATTGAAGCATTGGGCTTTAGCAATACATAGCTTCTTGTACTGTTATTACCCCAGTTCTCATCATCATTACCTTTTAACCTTGCATAAGACCAAGGGATCAAATATTTATACTTGAATCTGGTATTATCTGGAGCATCTTCCATAATGCCTGTCACAGTAAAATTATCACTGTTTTCAACCTTAAGTATTTTCCCCATGGGGTCTTCGTTACCAAATATTTTTTTGGCAAATGATTCAGATAAAACAATGTTATAACTACCATTTAATGCTGTTTTTTTATCCCCTTTAAGTAGTTTGAAAGTAAACATATTGAAGAAGCCGCTGTCCACTATGTTTCCGTCCTCTTTTATTCTTTTATCCTTGTAGCTAAATAGATAATTTGCACCCCAATCCACCCGCACCACATCCTGTACTTCTGGAAAATCTTCTCTAATATATTTTGCCAATACTTTCGGTGTTACGCTCCAGCATTGTAGCTCTCCACTGAAGCTATCTCTATTCCAGGCTTCGTATATTCTATCTCTGTTTTCGTGAAAGCCATCAAATGTAAGTTCGCTTTCTACCCAAAGCATAATCAATATGGCACAGGCCATACCGACAGCTAGGCCTGAGATATTAATAAAAGTAAAACCCTTATTTTTAAGTAGATTACGTATAGCAATAACAAAGTAGTTTCTAAACATAGAAATATATTGCGCCTTCGGCGAATGAATAAAAGTTGGGAATAAAAATGCTTGCTATTGCATCAACTGCAAAAGCTTTTCCGGTATGGCATGTATGCTAATACATGCACCTTTCATATTTTCTGTGCAGCGTTCTACTTCTACCAGTGGCTTGTGGTAAGCACCTGCGGTAAAATAGCATACTGCTATCATCATGAAAAATATTATTGCGATAATGTAGCCACGCTTAATCATGATATTTGAAATTAAAAAATTAAACTAAAATATTTTCTGTTACTGTTTGCCCATCCAGCATGCGTATAATGCGGTGACTGTATCTTGAATCATGCTCACTATGTGTTACCATAATGATGGTTGTACCTTGCTCATTGAGCTCAGTAAGTAGTTGCATTACTTCGTTTCCATTTGAAGAATCGAGGTTTCCGGTAGGCTCATCGGCTAATATCAATTTAGGATTATTTACAACAGCCCTGGCAACTGCCACACGCTGCTGTTGACCACCTGAAAGCTGCTGTGGGTAATGGTTTCGGCGATGCATGATTTGCATTTTATCCAATACTTTTTCTACTTTTTCTTTGCGCTCTGCAGATTTTACGCCAGTATATATCAAGGGCAATTCAACATTTTCAAAAACGGTGAGTTCATCTATCAAATTAAAACTCTGGAATACAAATCCAATATTGTGTTTGCGCATATCGGCCCTTTTGCGCTCATTAAAGCCAGCTACTTCTACTTCATTAAAAATGAAACTTCCTTTATCGGGATCGTCTAATAAACCCAGTATATTGAGCAATGTTGATTTACCACAACCTGAAGGCCCCATTACTGATACAAACTCACCTTCTTTCACTTCTAATGATAATTTGTTTAGTGCTACAGTTTCCACTTCTTCTGTACGATACACTTTTTCGAGATTTGTAATTTTGATCATATTTGTAGATTTAAAGTCAATAATTAGCCTTTAATATTTTGCTGATATTGACATTTGTAGAAGACTATTTTTTGTTTTAAAATTTTTACTCTTTTATAAATTTAGTAATCTTATTTTCATTTCCTGCATGTACTGCAGCAGCTTAATTATTTCAATACTAATTCCTCATTATCTCCAAAATTTTCATAGCTACTTGTTACAACTTTGTCACCTGGTTGAAGGCCGGAAATAATTTCATAATAGTCCGGATTTTGACGACCCAGTTGAATATCTACCTTGTACGCCTTAGTACCATCATTTGTTACTTTGAAAATCCAATTTCCTCCAGTTTGTTGATAGAAGCCTCCTTTAGATAGGAGCAATGCTTTTGTTTCATCACTCAGTGCAAGTCTTATTTGTAATGTTTGCCCCCTGCGTATTCCCTTTGGTATCTTATTTAAAAATTCCATATCCACCTGAAATCTGCCATTGACAACCTGTGTATATATTTTCTTAATCTCCAAGGTATAGCTTGTATCATTAAAAGTAAATTCACCTCTAAGTCCATTAAATACTCGGCTGATATAATGTTCATCAATATCTACCCGCACTTTGTATCCATCTGTTACATCAATCTGGCCTAAACGTTCACCTTTATTCTTACTTTGTCCTACTTCTGCATCTAAACTGGTAAGCTGCCCATCTACAGGAGCTCTTACTATCAAGTCGCCTACTTTTTTACGCATTACGTTTAAGGCGTTTTGAGCTCCTTCAAAACTTTGTGTGGCTTGGTTTACTTGCTGTTTATTATTGTCTGCATCTTGCTTAAGGGTGCGGTCTGCCAACTGCTTTTTACTCACCTGATAGTTATAATTGTTTTCACTTTGCTTATATTCTTGTAGACCGATAGCCTTTTTGGAATATAATTCTTTGTTGAGATTATAAACTCTTTCAGCTTCTTTAAACTGATTCTCAACATCTGTCATTGTATTGAGGTTGGTAATGGTATTTTGCTGTGCAGAGTTTTTGGCAATCTGCATTTGAGTTATCAAATTATACACTTGTGTTTCTTGGTTTACAAGACTAAGTTCAAGATCTGTATTTGACAGACGAAGTATTGGCTGCCCTTTATACATCATGGCACCATCATCTACATATTTTTCTTCTACCCTTCCACCTTCTACCGCATCCAAATAAATAGTTGTACGTGGAAGTACCACACCATTTACAGGAATAAACTCCTGAAAATTTCCTTTTTTTATTTCGCTTACGGTAAGCCTTTCCGGATCAACATTAAGTTTTGTTTTTCCTGTTGTAAGATAAAAGCTGGCACCTATTAAACCAATGAGTGCTGCTATACCCACTATGGTGAGTATTCTTTTTTTGCTCCATTTCTTTTTTTCTATAACCCTGTCCACTTGCTTAATTTTTTATTACTTATCGGGGGCCAACGCTGAGCCGCCGGCCCTCAACAAGTTACACATGAGAATAACTATAGTATAAAATGATTATGCCAGAAAGCGAATGATTGATTTTCAATGAGTTATATATCATCTAAGAAACATATTGTACGCTTTCGATACAGTTTGTGTACGCTGTTGCAACGAACAGATAAAGCTAAATACCTTGATTGATTAAGGCGAAAGAAATTTATTGTTTCCACATTGCATAATACAATGCTGCAATAAGCATATCAAATTTTTAAAAAAACCTACAGATCAATGTTGACATCTAAACCAATCTCGTACATTTTAGATGAAAAGACACAATATTGTTGAAATATCTTTTTAAAAATTCTAATGAACATTTATCTTTTTTCCTTCAATAATCTTCAAAACTTTATAAATAAGTATAACTGTTTGGAATCATTGAATGGATGGGTTTTGAAGTGGAACTCACTTGATAGATAACATCCTTTGAAGTGAAAATCTCAAATTGAAACTTTTTCAAAGAAATGTATTATAGAATTAAAAGCTAGACACCTGTTGATATACAATGCTAAATTCTCCTTTACTATCTGCCAATAGCTGTGGTCTTGATACTGCTTTTGACACAGAATTTCCTTTTAGCTCTTTTGGATTTTGCCAGGTCACAACTCCGCTTGCACTAATTTTTTGATAATTGAAAACTTGATAATTCGTCCAGCCGACAACTATTTCATTATTCTTTAAAGCTACCGGATATAGAGATAGACCCGCACCAAGATAACTACCTTGGCCCCAAAGTAAACTGCCAATAGGCGACACTTTTTGAATAGCCGTATGCATGGTGTTGCCTTTCATGTAGTTGAAAGCTATAAAGCAGTTTTGCAGTTGGTCAATACAGATATATAAAAACAAAAGTAGGTGATCAGGATTGGGCATCGCTTACTAAAATGCCATTTTCACCAAACCACTTACCGCCAGAATTAGGTGCCATATTCTGCAATCACATGTCGCAGTTGTTACCGTTTTTGCTGTAAAATACAATCCATAGATTAGCGTAATCACAAGCTGTTTGTATACCACTACTATTTACATCAGCAACCAAGGTATTGTCCAACCGAGTTCGTACTCCATTGTGCATTTACAAAGAATGCACAAATTAGAAAACTGATATATGTAATTGTTCTTTTCGTTTTTGTTTTGCTTATTTTCTATCATTAAGGGCCGAGCAGTATCAACCTTTTTTTATTCTTTTATAAACCATGTTATTTCATTTCTACAGCGTATAAAATACATGCCCTTCTCTAACGTTGCTATATCAATGATGGCTTTATCTGTTTGCAGGATGAGGTTGCCGTTTTTATGATACAATTCTATAGATCTGGATGCAGCATTTTTTACTTTAATGAATGATTGTGCTGGGTTTGGATATATGGTGATGGCCGTTTTAGTATCCACATTAAAATCTTGAACTCCTTTACCTACAGGGCATAAGCAACTGGTGCCTATATCATTAAATCCAAATTCATAAAATGGTTGTTGACCATGCAGATTATTATTTGATACGACTACCGTGCTGTCATTATTTACAATACCATTTATACGAATGGCTTTTCTAAATTCCGGTTCTGGTCGTTGATAGCTTTGCAGGCCCCTGTTAAATACCCAACTCCATTGAGCAAGATTATAGTAAGCATTTTCAAAATCATTGTTGAGCACATTGCATTGAGTAATTCGCTCCCTTCCATTTTTTTCAGTGGCACTACAGTTTCTCCAATCTCCTAAAAATAATGCATTTTGAATTACGTAGTTTATGCGATTGCCTGATACGGTAAATCCTTTTCCCGATAGGGACATAGCATTGTTATAACACCAATAAAAACGGTTATTGAGGATCTGCCAGTTTTGAGCCGCATCGCAATTATTGTTTTTTGCTTTTTGGTTGTGGTATCCTGTTATGCCGCTGGCCAATATAAGCCCTTGGTTGGGTGTGCCATCTGCCCATTCATTATTCATGCCTGGTCTTGAAATGGTGTTGTTTTCTATACGTACCTGTGTGGCACCACTTAGTCTAATGCCTTCTGTAAGTGTTCTATTTATTGTAGTATTTTTTACAGTAATATTTGCTCCATTATAAAATTTTATACCTGCTCCAAACCCATTCCAGCTATATGGGTTTATCTTACCGGTTGTTTCGCCTAAGCCAGCATTTCTTATATCGCAGCTATCTATGGTAACCACACTTGCTTTTTGAAAAATAAGCAGAGACACATCCCAATATGCAGACCCAGATGGGTTTGCCGCAAAATTATTTCTTGTATTTCTGAATACACAGTTTTTAAGGAGGTAATTGGATTTGTTTTCTACTGTTTTTAAAATGATGCATGCAGCATTGGCCCCGTCAAATATTATTTTTTGTAGAGCAGCTGGTGCAGTTGTTGTACCGCCTTGCATTTGTATCATTTCTACATTAACCGGATATGTGGCAAATGCCATGATGGATTGCTGTGCAAAAGCTGCTTCTCCTTTTTTGCCCACCAACTGAATTCCATATTTTAGTATCAATTTATTTTTGATGATATAAGCTGAGTTAGCACTAAGTAGAACTCTATCTCCAATGGTGGCATTGTTGATGGCATACTGAATAGATTTTGTGTCAGTAGCCACTGCATGATCAGTACTATTGTTTGCCACTATTATATCTTTGGCATAGGACTGAAAACAAATGAGTCCAATAAGAATTGTGAGTGTAAAAATTTTCATAATAAATGGATTGATACCAATAAAATATTTTAGGAGAACCTAACAGACAAATATATGATTTTAAAAAATGATTAATAATATGAGCAATCAAAACCCGAAAGTATTGGTGTAATATTCATTTCTGGCTTTGTAGTAAAATAAGATAAAAGCAAAATAACTCTTTTTTTTAAGGGAATGTATAGTTTCATATTAGTAGCGCTTAAAAATGATCACACAATTGGTTTAAGTATTAAACTGAACAACTAGTATTTATCCATCATTATACGAGGGATTATTCATATTCGTTTTGTACATAATATAAACAATCTTGTTAAACATATACCTCTATTAAAATTGATTTTTACATGCTATTCATAACCTTTCAAGCATAGAAAGTTCGTATTTCCATATTCAATCAAATTATCCTACCAGTTTGATATAAAAAAAGGCTGCCAATAAATAGCAGCCTTTCGGTAAAAGAAAATTAAATTTTTTATTCTTCTGTTACAATAAATGTGATGTTCTGCTTTTGACGATAAATAACATTTCTACCGTTTTGTATAGCTGGAGTCCACTTACCACTTTTTTTAATAGCCCTGATTGCTTCATTTACAGTACCATAACCAGGATCATTTAAAGCTTCAATTTCGGTTACATTACCATCCTTATCTACTTTGAATGATACAGATACGGTATATGTTCCCGGAGGTGCACCAGCATCTACAGGTGCATTGTTATTTAAGGAACGCTCTAAGAATTTTCTCCAGTCACCAGGATATTTTGCTTCTACCTGAACACTTTTAAATTCTTTATCATAATCTTCTTCTTCCACTTTTGGAGCTTCTACTATTGCAGCACCTTTATCTTCTACAGGAGCATCTACAATATCAGTTTTTTCTCCTTCTTGATTGATTGTACCAATTTTGGTATCCTCCAGTTTTTCCACTTCTTTTATTTCCTCTTCAGGTTTTACTTCCTCATCTTTTACAATCTTTGGAGGAGTAAATTTGGTAATTTCTACCTTAGGAGGTTCTGGTTTTGGTGGTGGTGGGGGCGGGAGTTCCGGCTTTTTTTCTTCTTGCTTTATGTCTTTTAACTCAACATCATTCACCAACATCTGTGTGTCATCAGATTTTTTAACCTTGCTGGCCGCAAATGCAAGAATAAAAATAGTAGCGCATATTCCAATCATTCCAACCAATGCCCGAGTCATTCGTTTAGAATATGTTTTACGCAAATCATACGCACCATATTCTTTATTCCTTCCATCAAAGAGGATATCCAGAATATCTGCCGATTTAATTTTTTCTATATCCATTGCTTTTCTTTATTTGTGATGAGATGCCATATTAGGCATTATCCATAATATTATTTTGAACCCGCAGCACCTTCGGTGATGGTTACTAATTGTTTTTCTACATCAGATATATCAACCATAGCATATTTTTTAACTACGCTTATGGTCATTTCATCCAAAATATCAATCACATTTTTGTATTCACATTCATCCGTTGGCTTTATTACAACTACAAGGTTGGAATCTACTGCTTGTTTTTTACGAATTATTACATCCCTGATGTCTTTAAAATTTGAAGATTTAAAATTGGAAGCATCTGGTGCCAGTTCTCCTTCGTAATAAAATACATTATCTTCTTTTCCCAGCAACAATGTAAGTGCATTAGACTGTTTAATTTTATTCTGATCGTCAGGATTTTCCACATCCTTTGGAAGGAATAATTTCATAGCCGTGGGCTGACTCATAGTTGTAGTAAATATGAAGAATGTAATCAACAAAAAACCGAGGTCAACCATGGGTGTTAAATCCACACGGGTGGAAAGTTTTTTTGCTTTTTTGACGCCGGGGCCTTTCTTGTGTCCACCACCCGACGAGGTATCCATTTCAGCCATATCTGAAAATTTTTTGTTTTAAATTTATAATTGTTCCTGCGATTTGCCAGCCATATTGGCATTCCATAAATAAGTGCCTTGTGGTACTGCTTCAGGATTGGTTACCATTTGAAACTTAAACTGCTCATTCTTTTTTAAAGCGGCTATAATGTTTTTGAAAGCAGGATACTTTGCTACATTATCTCCTTTGAGCACAACATTTAATTTCTCCCCTTGATAAGCAACCACTGCAGCTCTTATCCAATCTACCATTTGGTTGTTGGAAGTATCTGCAATAGGAATACCCGGCATTGACGCTCCTGTCATTTTCTCCGTAGGGATGGCTGCTACTTGCTTGAGTTGAGCTATAGGAGCTCCTACAAAAGGTGCCCGAACTAAAGCTGCTATTTCAGCATCTGTAAGCCCAAGTGTTTCCCTTGTATTGATTTCTTCAATCATCACTTTTTTCTTTTCCTTATCCCCTTGGCTATCGCCTACGGAAATAAAGGCTTTACCATCACTGGTAAGTGATATCATAATGAAATCTTTTTCAGGTGCCACTTTTGCAGCAACAGAATTTGGCGTAGCCACAGTTACTGCCTCTGAAGGTTTAAACTTTGTAGTTAATATAAAGAATGACAATAGCAGGAAAGCCACATCGCACATAGCCGTCATGTCTATGCTGGTACTTTTTCTTGCAATTTTAGGTCTTGACATTTTTAATTTTTTTTACTGTACACAATGAGATGTTATTATGGAATAAATCCATAAAATATTTTGCTTATTTATAATTAGCAGCAAAACTTTGTGTAAGTGTAAAACCTGATTCGTCAATACCAAATGTGATACCGTCTATTTTAGTTGTAAACACGTTATACATAATGATGGCAATGGCTGAGGTACCAATACCTAAAGCTGTATTATATAATGCTTCGGATATACCTTGTGATAATTTCTGTGCTGCTTCTCCACCACCACTATCGCCAAGGGCAGAAAAGGAGCGTATCATTCCTAGTACCGTACCTAACAATCCTAATAGTGTGGCTACTGATGCAATGGTAGATAAGAATACAAGATTCTTTTCAAGCATTGGCAATTCTAATGCTGTTGCTTCTTCTACTTCCTTTTGAATATTTAAAACTTTTTGCTCTGTGGTTAGCTCACCATTTGTTATCATTTCTTTGTACTTGCGAAGTCCTGCTTTCATTACATTGCCTACAGATCCTTTTTGCTTATCGCAGGCGGCAATGGCTTTGTCTACATCTTTATTTGCCAAATGATATTGTACTTGGCGTACAAACTCTGATATGTTTCCACTACCTGTTGCTTTAGATACTGTGAGTAATCTTTCAATTACAAAAGTAACTACGGTAAGAAAACAACCAATTAGAATAGGTACAATGATGCCTCCCAAATACATTTTTGATAATGCGGTTTTTGGACCATCATGCTCTGGCCAGAAACCTCCTGCTGCATCTGGGTTGGTAAAGTTGTCGGCATTGCCAATGATAAATCTCCAAATTACATAACCGAGGATTAAACATGTTAATGGAGCAATCCAAGATACGGCATTGCTTTTCCTTTGCGGTTGTACAGATGTAATAGTCTTTGCTGCGGGTGCAGATGGTTTTGTCTCAGCCATAACAAATTTGATTTTTCGTTTTTAAATGTGTAAAATTTTAAATAATTAGTTGGCAAGTGTATAAAAAAACTTTTGAAACAAACTAATTCCGGAATTTTTTTTTTCCAGATGGTGAAATTAGGGAAATGGATTAAGCTGTAAATATTTTTTTTATGAAATGAGATTTTCTATTTGATAAAATTGAATATCCTCATTGCAACCGTTTGAAAGAATTCAATCTTTTGAAATTGGCCATAATAAAATCTTCAACATGATTAAAAGGATATATTCATTATTTAACCTAAGCTGAGTCGAAAGTTAAATTCATTTCTAGAAGTACTGATTTAGTTACACCAATTTTAGTTGATTAATAAAAACCGGCTGGT
>CALAGJ010000089.1 GCA_937892395.1 uncultured Parafilimonas sp. | reverse complement strand
ACTCATTGTTTTGGCATAGTTAAAAACTCCGGCCACTTGTATGCCCTGCATGGTTTGATTAGCAATATTTCCTGCCCCTGCTATTTGTATTCCTTTGGTACTGCGGCCAGCATAGTTTGCCACACCACTTATTTGTGCGCCATGTAGGGTATCTACTATGTGATTATATACTCCTGCCACTTGCATGCCTGTAAACTGATGTCCACTAAAATTGCTGACACCACTTGCCTGCAAACCTGTGGCAGTGCCCAACACATGATTATGCACACCAGCTGCTTGCAATCCACTCATATTACCACCGGTTACATTAAACACCCCCGCTGCTTGTAGATATTTGGTGTGCTGTCTGTTGATATTAAACACACCTCCTGCTTCTATGCCGGCTGTGCCACCTGTGTATCCGCCAATAGCATTGATGGAAATAATATTTTCAACCTGAGAACTAAGTCTGCCATGTGTGCTTAGGCCCGGCACAAGAGATAGCTGATAGATGCGTGTGGTATAAAACTTTTTGAGGTTGAGTGCTTGCACTCGCTGCTTGCTGCTAAGTACAAATTTTGCCCATCCTGTTTTTTCCGCAGGTACAATGCTATCCGTGGTGATTGGCTTGGCTTGTGTAATGCTAATGGTAGTGTCCGGAATGATAACAGGAATCGTATCTGTAGGGGATATGATGGTGATGGTAGCGGTATCCTGCACCGGGGTATATTTATTTTCAATAAACACAATAACATCATTGGCCATGGGCAGCTGAATGACAATGCTTGTATCAAAATAATTTTCTCTGCTTACACTGAGCAAGGGCCGCTGCGATTTTGATTTTATTTTTAAAACAAAATATCCATCCGAATTGGTCAGGGTGGAGTAAAGTCTTGTTTTTTCATAGATGCTTACATTGGCTACTCCCTGGCCAGTTTGCTCATCTTTAATCATACCTTTTATGGTGTATGTAGCTATGGGAGATTGAGGTGGTAGTGGTGGCAATTTTCTTTGATGCAGAATGATATATTTTCCTGCTGCCTGATACTCGATGGTATGATTAAATAATTTTTCCAACACTTCATTTACAGGCATATTGTTGCAGGTGAATGATACCATACTATCCCCTATTATGATTTTACTATTGTATGAAAAATAAAAATTGCCGAGGCTACTAATTTGCTGAAGTACGGCACTTAAATTCTTTTTGGTAACTGATAAACTTATACTTTTTTGCAAATTATTTTGCTGCGCAATAACCGTTTTTTGCTGCGCAAGGAATAGGATAAAAAATATCAGTAAGATTTTTTTCATAAATAATATTACATCTGTTGATTACTTGGTTTGGAGTAGGTAGGCACTGTCGGTTTTGGACACAGACATGTTGAATGTAGCACCAATAATATCGAGAATGTTTTCGATGCTTTCATGTTCGAATGTAGAGGTAATCTGTAGTTGATTCATGGCACTATTTTCGAGTACTATATGTACATCATAAGCAGTATTCAATGTGTTTACTAATTCGCTGAGTGGGGTTGCATTACAACTGATGATACCTGTGCGGTAATAGTTGTATAAGCTGTTTGAAATTTTCTCTTTCTTTATTTCTGTTTGCTGCTGGTGTAGTGTGATTCTTTCACCTTTTGTAAGCTCAATAGTATTGTTATTATAGCTGACTTTTACAATGCCTGATTCTACAATTACTTCTGTGCTGGAGTCATAATTTTTTACATTGAATGCAGTACCCACCACAGTTATTGTTACCTCATTAGCCAAGATGATAAAGGGCATGGCTTTGTTTGGAGATATTTCAAAAAATGCCTCACCTTTTAGTGCTATTTTTCTGCTATCACCGGTAAATTTTTCTGGGTAACTGAGGGTTGTGTTTTTATTGAGTGTTACGATACTGCCATCCATTAATGTGTCTATAACAACTTTGCTATCGGTTTTTGTATGTATCATAGCTACTACAGGTTCTTTTGCATTGTTCAGCAAAAAAAGAATACCAGATGCAATCAATATCAGTAAAGCCGCTGCTGCTATCAATTGCTTTCTAATGATATGCAGCAAACTAAATATTTTTGTTTCTTTTTGTACAGGTAATGCAGCCACACGCTCCTGAAACCTCTGCCAGGCTTGCTTTTCATCAACAACAATGGTAGGTGCCAGCTCCAGGCTTTGCTGCCAGATTTGTTTTAACTGGTTATAATAATTTTGATTTTCGTCAGATGCATTGAGCCATGTATTTATGGCAATGATTTCATCTTGCGAAGCTTCCTCCAGTAAATATTTTACTAAGAGATCATCATTAATATGTAGCTGTTGATTCAAAAATTATATCTTTTTAAAAAGTGTAACAATTACTACAATCATTATTAAAAAATCTGCCAGTCGTAAGCGCAATATTTTTAGTGCTTTACCCATTTGATTTTCCACTGTTTTTTCGGCTATGCCTAAGTGATGTGCTATTTCTCTATACTTCATATTTTCAAACCTACTCAGTTGAAATATGGTGCGGCACTGTTCGGGCAAATCACGCAATGCAATTCTGAATTTCTCTTCTAACTCTGCCGCCTGCATTTTCTTACCAGTTGTTTCATTTTCATTTTTCATGGTATAGCTTTTTTCTTGAATATATTTTGCTTGTACAGATTTATGCTGTAGCATATTCATACAATCATTGTGCACCATGCGATAGAGATAGGATTTGATGGATTGCTGCACTTGCAAACTATCTTTCTTTTCCCAAATTTTTAGAAATACGGATTGCACAATTTCTTCCGCATGCACTTCATCTTTCAGAAAAGTATAGGCATAGCTATACATTCCTCTAAAATGAGTAGTGTACATTTGCTCAAATGTATGTTCAATGCCAGAAATGGTATAATCTGTAAAACTCAATTTGCCCTGTTTTCGATTTTATAATACAGACAGGCTTCTGTGTGAATACCCCTATGCTTGGTAAAAATATTTAATGTGTATATCCGACAATGTTTTTTATCAATTAAATGCAATATATTTTTTTGATGTGAAATCATTTTTGAAGAATCAATTTAATGCAGTTTATGAAACACTTTAAATCGAAATCAAGCTAAATATGATGAACCCTTACATTTGCGGCTCACAAAAATATTATGAGGAAATTTAGTACGCTTGCGGAGAATCTGATAGGTAGTGAAATTGTAAAACTGGGCAATGCTATCAATGAAAGAAAACGCAGAGGAGAACATATTTATAATTTCACTATTGGAGATTTTGATCCCAAAGTGTTTCCAATACCAGATGAACTGGAGCAGCTTATAAAAGAGGCTTATGAACATCATTATACCAACTATCCGCCTGCCGATGGTATTTTAGAATTAAGACAAGCAGTCTTGTCCTTTTTGCAAGAAAATGAAGGCCTTCACTATGCTACAGATGAAATTTTGATTGCCTCAGGCGGAAGGCCATTGATCTACACTGTATTTAAAAGCTTGGTAGATAAAGGAGATAAAGTAATATATGCTGTACCCTCATGGAATAATAATCACTATACAGGCATGAATGATGCGATACATTGTTGTATAGACACTACCCCAGAAAATAATTTCATGCCTTTGGCCTCAGATATTGAGCCATATATAGCAGACGCCACACTTCTTTGTCTTTGTACACCTCAAAATCCTACCGGTACTACTTTGCCTCTTGAGGATTTGCAAAAAATATGCGATATGGTACTTGCAGAAAATGCAAGACGACCCGCTGCTGCCAAAAAACTATATGTAATGTTTGATCAGATGTATTGGACACTTACTTATGGCACTACACTACACCATAACCCTGTAACAGTGAATCCTGCTATGAAAGACTATACCATTTTCATTGATGGCATTAGTAAATCATTTGCTGCAACTGGAGTGAGGGTGGGATGGGCATTCGGACCCTCAGACGTCATTGCAAAAATGAAAGCTTTATTGAGCCATGTAGGTGCATGGGCACCACTGCCCGAGCAGAAAGCAACCGCAATTTTTCTTACAAGAAAAGAAGGTCTAAAGATTTGGTTTAATGACTTTAAGGAAAAATTAGAATTCCGGCTCAACTCTATATATGATGGATTACAAGATCTCAAGAATAAGGGGTATAAAATAGACGCAATAGCACCTCAAGCAGCTATTTATCTCACAGTGAAATTTGATTTAAAAGGGCTTACAATTAATGGTAAAAGTTTAGAGACTCAGCAAGATGTAACTGATTATTTATTAGATTCTGCTAAGTTAGCCATTGTTCCTTTTTCTGCTTTTGGTGGTAGTAAAGATTCAACATGGTATAGGCTTAGTGTAGGCACATGCCATAGTAGCGACATAAGTGCTTTTTTACAACAATTGGAAATAGCACTCCAACAATTAAAATAACAAAATTCAAAGAGAAATTTAATTAAATTCTCTTCCGGGTGCAGCAGGAATCAAATTCAATTTTTGTTGCAGATAAATACAAAAGGTTTTTGGTGAATACTTCTGATTGCTTTCTTTACTTCAGATGATTTGCGTAAGATTTTGTACTGGTTTACGTCAATCACTTCATTCACTTTGCATAGCACATCAGAATTTTCAACTAGATAAAATAAATCAGAGAGCATCTCAATTTCTTTTTGAAGTTCAATCTGATTCATTGAATCCCTTTTTGTAAGCACCAGCAGGTCAATGTTACGGGGTGTCATAACCTTACTAGTTTTAAAAATTCAAAAATCTATTTTTTTAAGGAGTAATCTTGAGAATATGTTGTTATTATCAAGACTACTTAGGTATCTTATAACAGTACACTCATAAGATTGTTCGTTATTTGCATACTGTTACTTGATAAAGTTAATCACTTTAATTGAATTATTCATTTTAACTGGAAATTTATTTTTGAACATTTCTATAAAAAATAAAAAAATTTTATTGGCGCCTTTAGACTGGGGCCTTGGACATACTACACGCTGTATTCCTTTGTTGCATTGGCTTTTGGAGCATAATAATGATCTAACAATAGCTTGCAATGCAGACCAAAAAGCCATTTTTCTGCAAGAATTTAAGTGTATAAATTTTTTAGATTTACAAGGCTATGAAATTCGCTATTCCAATCGCAAACGATTGCTTCCATTTATCCTCATCAAACAGATTCCAAAAATATTATTTCGAATCTATAAAGAACATCAATGGCTTCAGCACATTAAAAAGGAAAATAGTTTTGATATAATCATCTCAGATAATCGATATGGTTTATATACAAATCAGGCATACACTATATTTATTACACATCAATTAGAAATTCAAACACCACTGTTTTTTAAGCGCATTGCGCAGCGTATCAACTATGCTTACATCAATAAATTTAATGCCTGTTGGGTGCCAGATTATGCAGAATGGCCAGGCTTGGCAGGGTCACTTTCGCATCCCAAAATAATGCCTACCACTCCAGTACAATATATAGGACCATTAACCAGAATAAAATCATTTAAAAAGAAAGCCATTATCTACAAATGGCTACTCATCATGTCAGGACCGGAACCACAGCGCACCATCCTTGAAAATAAACTATTACTGTGGTTGCATACACATACCCAGCCTTGTGTACTACTTCGTGGTATCCCAAATAATAGCAATAACAAAAATTTTCAAGCTCCAGCACATTGTACGGTAGTTGAATATGCCTCTACGGAGGAAATAGTGCAACTATTGCAAGTTTCAACATACCTCATTAGCAGAAGTGGCTACACCACTATTATGGAAATGATAACCACTGACATGAAATGCATTTTTATACCTACTCCTGCACAAACAGAACAGGAATATTTAGCAACCAATCTAATGGAACAAAACCTGTGTTTTAGCTTTTTGCAGGGAGAAGATTTTGAAACAAAATTAATAGCAGCTGAAAAATTTTTTCAACAAAAAGAAATGATTCAGTGAACCCTTTTCGACTGATAAAATTCTGCTCTGTTTGAGCAATAAATTTGTAAAATATTATACACAAATTTCAGCATATACCGGACAGTGGTCGCTGTGCTTAACATCGGGATAGATATCAGATGCTTTAATCTTTTTGGACAACAGATCTGTAGCGCAGATATAATCAATTCTCCAACCTTTATTTTGTAGTCTTACAGATGGAAATCTTTGGCTCCACCAGCTATACCTTCGTGGTTCTTGATGATGGTGTCTAAAAGTATCAATCCATCCATTGTTTAAAAAACTATCCATCCAGGCCCTTTCGTCCGGCAGAAATCCGGAGCTATTTTTATTGCCTTTAGGGTCATGAATATCAATTTCTTTATGAGCAATATTATAATCACCACATAGAACCATGGAAGGTGTTTTCTTCCTTTCCTTATCAAGGTATTTTGACATCATATTTAGCCATTCATATTTATATCCCTGTCTTTCTTCGCCGGAGGTGCCTGATGGAAAATAGGCATTTATTATTCTCGTTTTACCAAAAACTGCTTGTATGATTCTTCCCTCAAAATCGCTCTGTTTATCACCATTGCCATACATTATTTGATCGGGTTTTTCCAGCGATAAAATGCATACACCACTATAGCCTTTTTTCTCTGCACTATACCAGTAATGATTGTATCCAATTGCTTCCAGTTTTGATACATCTACGTTTTCTTGTGTAGCTTTTGTTTCCTGTAGGCAAATGACATCTGCGGGTTTGGTAGCCAGCCAATCTGTAAAACCCTTATTGATGGCAGCCCTTATGCCATTTACGTTATAACTGATGATGCGCATAGTGTCGTATTTGGCTGCCAAAATAAACATATAGATGGAACAAGTAATTTGTTGGTATAAAAATTTATTCGTTGATAAATTCATCAAAG
The DNA here is from genome assembly GCA_937892395.1 of uncultured Parafilimonas sp. Classification (GTDB taxonomy): domain Bacteria; phylum Bacteroidota; class Bacteroidia; order Chitinophagales; family Chitinophagaceae; genus CALAGJ01. Next base: position 9,073 of record CALAGJ010000089.1, on the reverse strand, counting down.
AAATTTTTCAGCAGGCAAATTTACTATATTCGTAAAATGGAACAGGAGCAGGCAATAGATAATCCGATTATTCCGGTGTACAATCTGAATGAAGAGCAGGAAAAACAATTGATATTAAGACATTATCGTGGCCTTTTGCGTGCATTAAGACCCAAGCTAAAAAAGAATGATAAGGGAATGGTGCGTACAGCTTTTGAAATGGCAGCTGAGGCTCATAAAAGTATGCGTAGAAAAAGTGGTGAGCCATATATTCTGCACCCCATAGCAGTGGCCATGATTTGTGTGGAAGAAATTGGATTGGGTGTGCGGAGTTCAGTATGTAGTTTACTACATGATACTGTAGAAGATACAGATATTACCCTTGAAGATATTAGAGGTGAATTTAATAATGAAATTGCAAAAATTGTAGATGGGCTTACAAAAATTTCAAATGTTATAGATGCAAATTCATCTGCTCAGGCAGAAAATTTTAAGAAGATCTTATTAACCCTTACGGATGATCCTCGAGTGATATTGATCAAGCTGGCAGATAGGCTGCACAATATGCGCACATTGGATTATATGAAGCGGGAAAAGCAGCTAAAAATTGCCAGTGAAACGGTATGGGTTTATGCGCCATTAGCACACCGTATGGGTTTATACAATTTGAAAACAGAATTGGAAGATTTATCCATGAAATACATGGAGCCTGAAGCCTATAAAGAAATAGCCAGGCGTTTGTCAGAAACCAAAAGAGAACGCACCAGGTATATCAATGAATTTATCCGACCACTCAAGGAAAAACTAGAAAGAAATGGTGTGCCATTTGAGATTTATGGCAGACCAAAAAGTATCCATTCCATCTGGAATAAAATAAAAAAGAAAGGGGTAACTTTTGATGAAGTATACGACCTTTTTGCCATAAGAGTAATACTCGATATAAATGGGCCAACAGAAAAAGAAGAGTGTTGGAAGATTTATAGCATCATCACCAATGAATATTTACCCAGCACAGAAAGACTGAGGGATTGGCTGAGCAAGCCAAAGAGTAATGGGTATGAAGCACTGCATACTACCGTAATGGGGCCGCAGGGCAGGTGGGTAGAAGTACAGGTACGCACCAAGCGAATGAATGATATAGCAGAGAAAGGATTGGCAGCTCACTACAAATACAAGGAAGATGCTGGTAGCAATAATACCGAAGATCGTTTTGATAAATGGTTTTCTCAAATAAGAGAAATAATAAGCAATCAGGATACAGACAGTGTGGACTTTTTGCAGGATTTTAAACTGAGTTTTCTTGCAGAAGAAATTTATGTATATACGCCCAAGGGCGATGTGAAAATGCTTCCTGTAAACAGTACTGCACTTGATTTTGCTTTTGCCATTCATAGTGCTGTGGGCAGTAAATGCATAGGTGTAAAAGTGAATCATAAATTGATGCCTATCAGCCATATTCTGCGCAGTGGAGATCAGGTAGAAATAATCACCAGCCAAAAACAAAAGCCCACAGAGGATTGGTTAAAATTTGTAATAACTGCAAAGGCAAAAGCTAAAATAAAAGATGCACTAAGAGAAGAGAAAAGAAAAATAGCCGAGGAAGGCAAATACCAATTGCAAAGAAAATTAAACAGTATTGGTGCGGCTTTCAGCCAATATAACACAGATGAACTGGTAGCTCACTATAAAATGCTCAATCAGTTGGAGCTATTTTACCATATAGCTACCAAGCGATTAGATATTTCTGATCTCAAAAATTTCGTGGTACATGGAGATCGCTTAGAAATACCAAAGCCTCAAAAAATTATTACAGAAATTAAAGCCTCTTCAGATAATAAACCAGCAGCAAAAAAAGAAGGAGAGCTTTTGGTATTTGGAGAGAGCAGCGATAAAATAAAATACAATTTAGCAAAATGCTGCAACCCCATACCTGGTGATGATGTTTTTGGTTTTGTAAGTGTAGGCAAAGGCTTAGTTATACATCGTACCAGCTGCCCCAATGCCACCAAAATGCTGGCTAATTATGGCCACCGAATTGTAAAAACTAAATGGGCAATCAATAAAGAAGTATCTTTTTTGACCGGCATAAAAATTATTGGCTTAGACGATGTAGGAGTAGTCAATAAAATTACCAATATTATTAGTGGAGATATGGGTATCAACATTAGTGCACTCTCCATAGAAAGTCAGAACGGCATTTTTCAGGGGCTAATAAAAATATTTGTGCAGGACAAAGAGCAATTAGAAGTACTCACTAATCGACTGAAGAGCTTGCCGGGTATTGAATCTGTGGATCGCTTCGATACAGAAGAGGGTTAAAATTGACTTCGAATTTTGCTAAGGCATATTATATGTTTGATCTAATTAATGCTCTTTTTTTATGATTATCTTGGTGGTATTTATGTAAACCCATTTGCATTACTTTTCTTTGCAGCAACTATATATAAATGAACCATAAAATATCCATAGTTGGAGGAGGAAATTTGGGAACTGCTATTGCAGAAGGATTGATCAAAAGTGGATTTATAGCCCCATCACATATCCTCATTACCAAAAGAAATATATCAACCATTCAGCACCTCAAGGATCAAGGTGTGCATGTATCTGATAATAACGAGGATGCACTTGCTTTTGCAGATTTTATATTGTTTGCAGTAAAGCCATTTCAGATAAAAGAAATTTTACAATCCATGAAATCCAATCTGGTGGCAGGCAAGCATGTAATCAGTAGTGTAATTACAGGGGTGTGGATCAATGATATTAAAACAATAATTGGAGACGGTTTTACCATTTTTAGAGCAATGCCAAATACAGCCATTGCTATACAGCAAAGTATAACCTGCATTTGTAGTGAAAATGCAGATAAAGCAAAGTCTGCCTTTGTAGAAGAACTTTTTAATCATCTCGGCAAAACCGTTTTTATAGAAGAAAAATTAATGGATGCGGCCACCGTATTGGGAGCTTGCGGCACTGCTTATGCCATGCGATACATCAGGGCAAATATTCAGGGTGGTATTGAAATTGGATTTGATGCAAAAACAGCTTCGCTGATAGCTGCACAAACTGTGAAAGGCGCTGCTGAATTATTGCTCACTAAGCACACACATCCCGAGCAGGAAATTGATAAGGTTACAACACCAAAAGGCTGCACCATTGCCGGGTTAAATGAAATGGAGCATCAGGGTTTTAGCTCTTCATTAATCAAAGGAGTAGTAACCAGTTATAAAAAAATTGTAAATGACATGTAACTATATGTGCATGTTTTTGTTGATATACAAATGAGTGGAATGGAAAATGAAATGATGGCAATAGCACCAATGATGAAAGAAATGTTTAGCAATGAATCAGATAAAAACCTGTTAGCCATAGCAGAAAAAGTTTTTAATGAAGCAAGAATAACACCCGATGAAGGGCTGTATCTTTTCAATCATGCATCTGTTTCTTTCTGCGGCATATTGGCAAATTATATCAGAGAAAAAAAGCATGGAGACATTACCTACTTTAATAGAAATTTTCACATAGAACCCACGAATGTATGTGTGTTTAGTTGCAATTTTTGTTCTTATAGCAGGCTATATGCTAAGCGGGATGAAGGTTGGGAGCTGAGCATAGATCAAATGATGCATATTGTAAAAAAATATGACAACCAGCCGGTTACCGAAGTGCATGTAGTAGGCGGCGTACATCCAAAAATGAACCTTGTGTTTTTTGAAGATTTACTAAAAGCTATCAAAGTACATCGGCCAGATTTACATATAAAAGGATTTACAGCGGTGGAGTTAGATTATATGTTTCGCAAGGCAAAAGTAACTGTACAGGAAGGGATGATGCGCCTTAAAGATGCAGGTTTAGACAGCCTGCCCGGAGGTGGTGCAGAAATATTTGATACAAATATCAGACAACAAATTTCTGCAGATAAAGTGAATGCAGATGGCTGGCTGCTCATTCATCAAACAGCACATGAGCTGGGCATGCATTCCAATGCCACCATGCTCTACGGACATATAGAAGCACCAGTACATCGTATTGATCACATGGAAAGACTTAGAACCTTACAAGATAAAACCGGTGGCTTCAATACATTTATTCCATTAAAATTTAGAAATAAGGACAATGATATGAGTCATATTCCTGAATCTACATTGGTAGAAGATATGAAGCTATATGCCATTGCAAGAATATATATGGATAACTTCCCACATATAAAAGCTTACTGGCCTATGTTGGGAAGAAATCAAGCACAAATGACACTTTCATTTGGCGTCAATGATTTAGATGGAACGATTGATGATACTACAAAAATTTACAGTATGGCTGGCAGTGAAGAGCAAAATCCGGCAATGACTACAGAGGAACTTACAGCATTAATTATTCAAGCCAAAAGAACACCTGCTGAAAGAGATACATTGTACAATGTGATTAGAGTATATGAATAATAGATGAATAGATGAAAGTAATGAGCAGATAATGCTACACATATTCTAAAGTTATCTACTTCAAACTATCACTAATTTTTGGCTGGCTGCTATATTTCATTTCTCTGGAATGCTGGGCCATATTATTCAAGGAGTCCAACAATGCTCGGTTATTGGCCGGGTGTTTTTGGTACCAGCTAAAACTTTTATAAAATTGTACCTTACTGATTTTATGCAAGGCAAATACCCTGCTATAGAGTGTATATAAGCTATCTTTTGTAAGTGTGGAATCTCTGTATTTTCTATTTTCCCAAAAAGTTTCAGCCTTAGTTAAATCCCACACGATGGGCAGCATTTTTTTTGGCTCTATTACATCTTTCGGAATTTTATTTTCATTGCCGCAGGCCATTAAAAGAAAACTAATGACGATACAATAATTTATCCTGTTCATCATCTCAATTCCTGTCTGTATTTATCACTATTGGTAATATCAATAGCCGCTAAAATATCTTTTGCTTCATTTTTAGATGATGGATCTGCTTTCTTAAATACACCAATAAACTCCTGATATTTTCCTTGCAAAAATGTTTGTATAGCCATTGTGTTTGGGTTTTGCTGGTTAAATTGTTGCATCAGATTTAGCGCATCCAATACACCCAGTCTTGCATTGTCTTTATCTTCAAACATGGCATCCAACCCTGAGCGATAATAGTTGTACATTAAATCATGCAATTCATTGTATCTGCTACTATTCCAGTTTTCTGACAACCAATACCTGTTTCTAATACCATCAAATGATTTCCATCCGGATATGCTTGAATTCTCCGGTGCATTGTTCACAATATTTTGCGCTTTTTTAAAATAATCCTCTCCCCCTTTTGGGCTAAACGAATCATAGTTCAATCCAAGTATCATATAAGAATAATAAGCAAATACAGCCGTTAGATTAGCCACAAGCGGATCACTGCCCTGCACCCTGTTTTCATTAAACTCCATCGGCTGAAACTGTACATATTTGAATGAAACATCCGCATCCTGATAGTTAAGCAGGCTGGCCTGATAAGTACTATTATACACAGGTCTTACAGCTTGTACCGTAAGCGTAGCATTAAAAACATTCTGATCTTCTGAGCTATTAATATTTAGCAAATAATTACAACCAATTCTCTCCTGCAGTTGAAAGTTGTCGGCAGTCCACTTTCGCTTATTGATAAAATCAGTCAGTTGGGTTTGAAGTGTAGTAAAAATTGTTTTATCAATAGAGGTAGATACCTGCTGTGCATTTACCGTTACACGTCCATTAAATTCCTGCGCAGCAGCCACACCACTACACATCAAAAAAACAAAAAAGAATATATTGATTTTATGCTTCATGTATCTGTTGAATAATGTTTACAATAATCTGTTTAGCAATAATAGATTTATCTGCCAATGACAAACTATGCTCTCCCCCATTTGAAGTAAAAATAGTAACCTTATTGGTATCATGTCCAAAACCCGCATGCGCATCCCGCAGGGAATTCATAACAATCATATCCGCTTTTTTAGATTGCAATTTTCCAATGGCATATTCCTTTTCATTGTTTGTTTCCAAAGCAAAACCCACCAAGTATTGTTGCTGTTTATGTGCCCCCAGCCAGCCTAATATATCTGTGGTTTTCACCAAATTTACTTGCATAGCATTACCCGCTTTTTTAATCTTTTCAACTTGCATGGTTTCCGGCGAATAATCAGCCACAGCGGCACTCATTATTTCAATATCCATATCAGCATGCAGGGCGGAGCAAGTTTCAAACATTTCAGCCGCCGTCTGCACCCTTTTCACCACTATACCTTTATAAGCTACCTGCTGTGTAGATGGGCCACTCACCAATACCACATCAGCACCCTGCATATACAAAGCCTCCGCAAGCGCAAAGCCCATTTTACCCGATGAATGATTGCCAATAAATCTTACAGGATCCAAGGGCTCATAAGTAGGGCCAGCACTCACCATAGCTTTTTTACCCTTTAACGCAGATCCCCTAAATATATTCTCCTCCAAAAACTGCACAATTGCTTCAGGCTCAGCCATGCGGCCTTCACCATATAAACCACTGGCCAGTGCACCGTTGCCCACAGGTATTACTTTGTGTCCAATACTTTGCAGCCATTCAATATTTTTTTTAGTAGCTGCATGATGCCACATATCCTCATCCATAGCAGGAGATACAACCACCGGGCAGGTGGCAGAAAGATAAACGGCCAGTACCAAATTATCACAAGCCCCATTAGCCATTTTAGACAAAGTATTACAACTAAGCGGAGCCATTAGCATTACATCTGCCCATCGGCCCAGCATTACATGATTAGACCATTGATCTTCATTAAACAACTCAGTTATCACTTTATTATTACTCAAAGTTCCCAGCACCAATGGAGATACAAAATGGTGCGCAGCAGACGTCATCATCACCTTTACTTCAGCACCCGCTTTAGTAAGTAGTCTTACCAATAAAATGGATTTATATGCTGCAATGCTTCCAGATATGCCCAGCAATATTTTTTTGCCTTCTAACATGGGTGCAAAATAAGGGAATAGCAAAAAGCATCCTCCTATCGACAAATTACATCCCCTATTTTAACGCTCCAAGATTAAATAATATTTTTTTTCGCCCTTCGGGCAATGCCCACGCACGGCCCATCATTGCGAGTGAAACGAAGCAAAAAAACCACGTCAATCATTTCATCAAAAAAATCAAGGTTCAGATATTTTTCCCTTCGGGCAATGCCCACGCACAGCACATCACCACGAATGAAACGATGCAAAAAAATCACGTCAATCATTTAATCACAAAAATCAAGGTTCGGACATTTTTCCCCCTTCGGGGAATGACCAAATGCATACCGCAGCAGTTCACATACTTCAATGCCTGCGCAAGGAAGGGCCATATTGGAGTAGTCAATAGCGTGACGAAGCACTATGTCATTTGTGAAAGAGATTGTGAATGATTAATGAATCTAAATTGCAAAATGAATCAGAGAAATCAACGCAATCAAACGAATCAACGGTTCAGACAATGTTGGTAGCAGACAGCGCACCATATATTTGCAGAGGTTTAAATTAATCATTATGAAAAAGACTCATCTTTATTTGCTTACCACGTGTTTGTTTTTTTTCAGTCGTGAAAACTCATTTAGTCAAAGCTGGGGTTTTCAGCAAAAAGCTGTTGCTCCAGACAGGAAAATTGGACAGGATGTTTATGGTCAGTTTGTTGTTCTGAATAAGGATTATGCAATAATTTCTGCCTGGCGTAATAGTTATGACCAGAATGGCAACAATTATTTAGATGAGGCAGGGGCTGTTTACCTGTATCAACAATCAGAATCAGGGGTATGGACATTTATTAAAAAAATTGTACCATCAGACCGAACATTATATGATGGCTTTGGCTATGGTATGGCCTCAGACAGCAATCATGTGCTTATAGGCGCACCCTTTGAAGGCGCCCAGTTTTATGAATCTGCCGGAGCTTTTTATGTATTTGAAAACAAAAACGGGTCGCTTACCGAAAAGCAAAAACTCTATGCACCGGATAGGGAATATCTCGATGAATTTGGCTGGAAGCTATCTATATCAGAGGATTGGATACTTGTGGGTTCTCCACGGGATGGGGAAGATGAAAATGGGGAAAACACCATACTTGGGGCAGGATCAGCTTACCTGTATCATCGCAATGGAGATAATTGGGTTTTTACGCAAAAAATAGTAGCTTCTGACCGGGGTAATGAATTTGATTTTTTTGGTAGCACAGTGGCTATATCCGGGGATTATGCGGCCATATCCGGTAATGGCCCTACTGACTCCGGTTATGTTTATATCTTTAAAAATGGGGGGGGGGTATGGACGGAAGTGCAAAAGCTGAGAGGAATAGATGCAGCCGGTTTTGGCCGCTCTGTTACCATGAATGGCAACCGACTGATAGTGGGGTCGGGAGGTAATAATTCAAATGGTAATGAATACACCGGTTCAGCCTATATTTTTGAGAATAAGGATGGGGTATGGACAGAAGTACAACGATTAGAAGCTTCAGATGGCCGGGAGGATGATTTTTTTGGAGGGGCTGTAGCAACCGAAGGAGATTATATTGTAGTGGGCGCCAGCGATAATGACTATGATGCAAATGGACAAAAATATTCTGTGAGCACCGGTGCGACTTATATCTATCAAAAAAACAGTGAAGGAGAGTGGACTGAGATACAAAAAATAGTAGCGCCGGACAGGAAGATTTCTAATCTTTTTGTTTCATATACTCAATACTTTGGCTGCTCCGTAGGTATTAGTGGTGGGTATATACTTTGTGGTGCCAATTATGAAAGCTATGATGAAAATGGTGAAAACTATGTTCTAAAGTCCGGCGCTGCTTATTTTTTCCAGGAGCCATTGCTGCCGCTTGGTTTTAGTGCTTTAACAGGAGAAAGAAAAAATAATATCAATACACTCTACTGGCAAACCTATAATGAAACTAACCTGCAAAATATGGTGGTGGAGTGGAGTACAGATGGTATTCATTTTAAACAGATTGCTAATATAACACCACAACATAAAGCAGCGGCTTATAGGTATGAAGATGCAACTGCGGTGGCGGGGGTAACCAACTTTTACAGAATCAGTTTTCAGCAGGCAGATGGCCGTGCAG
>CALAGJ010000088.1 GCA_937892395.1 uncultured Parafilimonas sp. | reverse complement strand
TACATCCGTCAAAAGATGCAGTAATGTATTGTCTAAAATTTAAAAATAAAATGAACCTACAAGAGCTGGTAAAGTTGGTTGATGATTTAATTAATGAAAACCCTGATTACACTATCAAGGATTTTATAGAAATAGTAAATGAAATTAATGGGATTGCTGGACAAAATAAAGAATGATTTAAGAAAAGCAGATGCTGTTTTAATTACCCCGAATTCGGTGGAATTAGAGCCGGAACAACTGCCTATTCTTAATGCTATTAATGACGATGACGAGATAGTACTACAAAAAGAGGAAGTAAACGATGTGTTATTTCCATTTAAGAACAGAGATGAATTAAAAGAAAAGGCAACTGAATTAAAAAACTTCTTTTCATCTATTACGATACCTGAAAAGAAAACAGTTTTTGGGAAATGTACACAAATTAGCAACCCAAAGGAGTTTATTCAATCGGTATTAAAGCTAATGGTTACCTACTGGCACGACCAGTTGTATATACGAGATAGGGTTTGTGATTTGATGTTTTTGAAAGAATGTTTTGAACAAAAAAGAATACAGTAATGAAAGAGGCAGAACTACAGGCAAAAATAATTAAGGCACTTGAAGCTGATGGGTGGTTTGTGTTAAAGCTAATTCAAACTAATAAAAATGGAATTCCTGATTTGGAAATAATTAAGGAAGGCAGGGTTATTTTTTTAGAAATAAAAAGTGATAGCGGCAAGGTTAGCGACTTACAGCTATACAGGATTGAGCAACTAAAAAAGTTTGATACTGAAGCGTATTTGATTAAAGGATGGAGCGGATTTGTTGAATTTAAAAAAATGATACAAGAATGAAACTACTTGAACAAGCAAAAAAATATGCGAAACATAAATATTCAATAATAGCAACTGATGCCCATAAGAGGCCAATTGGTTTATGGAAAGAATATCAAAGTGAAATAGCGAGTGATGATAAAATTAATGGCATGTTTTCAAACAGCCGTGTTAGTGGTATTGCTGTTATATGTGGAAAGGTAAGTAGTTGTTTGGAAGTTATTGATGTAGATTCAAAGCATGATATTACAGGGCAGCTTTGGCAAGACTACATACAGGCTATTACTGACGCTAATATTGAACTTGCACAAAAATTGCTGATTGCTAAGACAATTAACGGCGGCTACCATATTTATTACCGTTGTGAAACAGTAGAGGGTAATAAGAAATTAGCCAGCAGGGAAACTACTGCCGAGGAAAGAGAAAATAACCCACACGAAAAGGTTGTTGTTTTGATTGAGACAAGAGGCGAAGGTGGTTATGTGATAGCTGCTCCTTCTGCCGGGTATGAATTTATACAAAACAAGCCTACACAATGCCCTGTAATCAGTATTGAGGAAAGGGATATTTTATTAGAAGCGGCACGTTCCTTTAATCAATGGCATGAAAAACCTATTACACATCAGCCAACAGAGCCGAAGCAATACAGCCTTTCTCCTTTTGATGATTTTAACGATCGCTGTGATATTGTTGCATTGCTTGAAAAGCATGGATGGACAGTTGTAAAAGAAACAAACGAAAGAATTGTTTTTAAACGCCCTGGTAACACCAAAAGCAAAACGAGTGGGGATTTCCTAAGGGCTAAAAAGTGGTTTTCTGTATTTACTACATCAAGCCAATTTGAGCCCAACAGGGCTTACTTACCTTATGCTGTTTATGCTGTGCTTGAATGCAATAGTGATTTTAGTAAAGCCTCAAAGCAATTGCTAAGTGATGGGTATGGGCGAATTAGAAAAAAGATTGAGAAAAAAGCCGAGGACATTATCCGTCGATTGAAGCAGAAAGAAATGGGCGAAGATGAGATTATTGAAGAACTGATAAAAAAGGCTGATTTGTCTCTATCTGATGCTAAAGAAACAATCAAAAATTACAATGAAAATATCGGGCTTAAAATCTTGACTTTTTGGGATGTGAACCCCGAAAATATGAAGATTAGCATTGCGAGAACAAAGTTTGTAAACTTCATTCAAAGTGAGGGTGGATTTGCTCTTTACTACTATGACAAAAATTCAAACTTATTCCGCATCATCCGAGAAGAAGATGGGTTGATTGAAGAAGCAAGCCCGGAACAAATGAAAAAATTTGTGCAGCAGTACATACAAACACTACCTGCTGTTTTTGACAATACTACTAATGAGGATTTACTGGAGGTGGTTTATAAGAACCACAACATACTTTTCGCCGAAAACTTTTTGGAATTCCTGCAACGTAATGATGTTGATTTTTTAAAGGACACTAAGAATGCTGCTTATTTCCCTTTTAAAAATGGAGTTGTATGTGTTACAAAAGACAAGTACGAGTTAAAAACTTATGGTGAACTAAAGAAAAGCATTTGGAAAAGCCAAGTCATTAATCACGAAGTAATTCTATACAATGAAAGTGAGGTTGAGCCAAGCAATATCGAGTATTATAAATTCATTCAAAAAATATGCAGCGATGATCCTGAAAGAATAGAATACTGCATGAGTATTATCGGCTATTTACTCCACAAATACAAAGACAAATCAAACACATATAGCGTGGTGCTTACAGAGGAAACAGACGATGAGAAAAAAGGCGGAGGAACCGGCAAGGGGATTTTTACTTATGCTCTAACGCAACTCATAAACACAGTACAGGTGGATGGCAAAAATTTTAAACTGGATAAAAACTTTGCATTTCAACGAGTGAAACTCGACACGAAATTAATAGCTATAAATGACATCCGTAAGCGGATAGATTTTGAGGGTTTCTACTCCATCATTACCGAAGGTATTACTATTGAGAAAAAGAATAAGGACGAGCTGTATATCCCTTACGAGGATGCTCCGAAAATTCTGTTTAGCACAAACTACACTATACCTGCCACAGCCAATCATGCAAAACGCAGATTGAAAGTTTTAGAGTTTAGCCAATACTTTAAAGAAAATCTGCCTAAAGATTTTTTTGGACACCAATTATTTGACGATTGGGACAGAGACGAATGGAATAGATTTTACAATTTAATGTTTTGTTGTGTACAGATGTATTTGCAGGGCGGATTAAAGAATTTAAAAAAGACGACTGGTGCAGCGAGAAAAGAGATAAAAACAGCCTTTGGAGAGGAGTTCTTAGAGTGGTGGGATGATTATTTTGATGTTTTTTCTGTCGGGTTTAAAGAATTTAAGGATCTATATCATGGGTTTTGCGTAAAAATTGTCAGGAAAAGAAAGGGCGCCTAATTTTAGAACTACTGCCCAACAACATGCCATAAAAAGATTTGCAGCGGGTCCTGCTGCAGCAACCCACAACATATCGCGTTTTGGGTGGTGTAATTGCTGGCAGGGCTGACCTGATAAGAGAGATTTATTTGTTCTGTAGAAATACCGGCCCTTCTTTATCTGCATTTAATGCATGGGTGTTAAGCAAGAGTTTGGAAACACTGGATGTTCGTATGCAAAGGCATTGTGAGAATGCTTTGAAAGTTGCTAATGCTTTGGAAAACCACCCAAAAATCTCATTGGTAAAATATCCTTTTTTAAAGAGCCACCCTCAATACGATATTGCTGTTAAGCAAATGAAAGCTGGTGGCGGTATTGTATGCTTCGAAATAAAAGGTGGTATTGAAAGCGGGAAGAAATTTTTAAACAGCCTGCAAATGCTTTCCATGACTGCAAACCTTGGCGATACAAGGAGCATCGCATCACACCCGGCAAGTACTACACATTCTAAACTCAGTGAAGCAGAAAGATTGTCTGTTGGTATTACGCCAGGGCTTATCCGTATTTCCTGCGGGCTTGAATATGTAGATGATATTATCAACGATATTTTACAGGCAATCGATAAAAGTTAAACACTTTTTTGAAATGACTTTTTGAATAAACCCTGCTTTGCACTGCAGGGTTTATTTTTTCCGGTTAAGCAATATAAATTCCCCGTTCAGCATATTTTTTTGTGTTTCGTTGGATTTCTTAAATTATAATCTCTGTATTTTTACCTTTAAACAAACTCAGATCTATGAAAAAGTTTATACTCTTATGTACTGT
>CALAGJ010000087.1 GCA_937892395.1 uncultured Parafilimonas sp. | reverse complement strand
ACATCAAAAGATTAGGTGATCTTGAATTGGAAAGAGTTTTTGGGGAAGATGGTAAACGCATTTGGCCACAAGGCATGGTAAAGCCAAATGATGAATCTGCACGTAGATTTAATCCTGTTACAGAATCTTATATTGATGCACTGGTGCAAAAAAATGTAAGCAAAACAGTAAATGCACCACTGTCCACAAATGCAGGTGTTATTACAGGAATTGATGGTATGGCCACAGGTAGTCAACCCATGGATCCAAGCATCTGTGTAGGAAGTAACCATGTTATAGAATTGGTTAACAATATACCGGGTACGGCAATGAAAATCTGGAATAAAAATGGAACAGTTGCCGCAGCACAAATCAACTTACAGCAGTTGAGTGGTTTTAAAGGTTATGGTGATCCTATTGCATTGTATGATCAATGGAATGATAGGTATATAGTTACAGAATTTATCATTAAAGGATATAATAATAGTACTGAAAATGGAATGACAATTATGGTGTCTGCCACCAATGACCCCACAGGTAGTTGGAATATTTATAAATGGACCATTACCGAAAACTACACATTAGACTATCCAAAATGGTCTGTAAATACTGACGGTATTTATTTACATACAAATAACTTCACGCAGTCTGGTGGTGGAGGCTTAGTGAGTTCTTACCTTGCTGTATTTAATAAGGATGACATGTACAATGGTAATACGACTTTCAGAAGTTTAAGATTAACACAAAATATTGGCGATGGATATGCTACATGTCCGGCACAGGTTCAAGGTAATACTTCTCCTACAGGAGGCCAATTGTACGTAACTGAAAATGGCAGCAATCAAGCTACACTTATCAGTTGCGTTGTAAACTGGACTAACAACACTTTCACCCAATCCAATGCAGGCAATATTTCATTAACTTCATTCAACGAGACAGTATGCAGTGCATTGAGAGGCGCTTGTGTTACACAGCCAGATGGTGGTACAAAGGTTGAAACACTTTCTGGCAGGGTCATGAATCAACCCATTTGTAGAGCATTTAGCAGCTACACTGGTTTAGTGTTTGCTTTTACAGTAAACGCAGGTAGCAACACAGCCGGTATTCGTTGGGTAGAATTAAGAAAGGTAGGGTCTGGCAGCTGGACCAAATATCAGGAAGCAACTTGGCACCCCAATACTGATCATCAGTTTATGCCAAGTATTGCATATGATGCTAACGGAAGCATAGGATTAGCTTACAGTGCAGGTAGTACTAGTAATTATTTAAGTATTAAATATACAAGTAGAAAAGAGTGTGATCCAACCGGGCAAATGACTGCACCCGAAGCTTCTTTAAAAGAAGGTAATGCAAAAAGCACAGGCAGCAGGTGGGGAGATTATGGACACCTCATTGCGGATCCTGATGGGCAGAGTTTGTGGATGGTTTCTATGTATGGAAAAAGTGGGGCAAGCGGTAGTAAAGGAACATATATTTCCAGATTTGATTTACCACAATGCGGTGGTGGCAGCACCTGCGATGCACCAACCAACCTAAGCTCAAGTGCCATATCCACCTCATCGGCCACAGTAGCATGGACTGCGGTATCCGGAGCAAATAGTTATGATGTGGACTATAAAACTTCAAGCGCTTCTACTTGGACAAATGCTGCTACCGGTACTACAAACCTAAGCGTATCAATATCCGGTTTGACCGCATCTACTACATACGACTGGAGAGTAAGATCAAATTGTGCAAGTGATAATAGTACATATAGTAGCTCCAGTTTTACAACATCATCAACTGGTGGCACATGTCCTTCTACACTTGATGTATCTACAAATGGCACACGTAGTGGTGCTTCAGTTATACCATTCAATACAGACGTACAAGGATTGATTAATACCAGTAGCGATGTTGATTTTTATCGGTTCGATATTACCACTTCAGGTACATTCACAGTTACATTAAATACATTGCCAGCAGATTTTGATTTGAAACTATTCAAAGGCACAACACTGCTTTCTACATCAGACAATGCAGGCACAAATGCTGAAAGCATTACCTATAATGGCACTGCTGGTACATATTATGCAAGGGTTTATGGATATAATGGCGCTCAAAGTAGTTCCCAATGTTACACATTAAGGGTTCAATTAGGCACAGCTACACTTGCCACACAATCTGTTAGCAATAGCTCTAAGCAGGCTTTAATCAAATTATCGCCAAACCCTGCAAAGAATTATCTTGAATTGAGTGTTCCAACAAGTATGCTTCCCGGTGAATACCAGATATTAGATTTACAATCCCGTGAAGTAATGCGGCAAAAAGTATCCGCAGCAAAAGAGCGTATTTCAATTGCACAATTGAATGCGGGTACCTACATTTTGGTGTATCATTATCAAAATGGAGAAACAAGTGTACATAAATTTATAAAGCAATAATCAGCATTAATAGCTAAAGCCGACTCTCATTAGGGGGTCGGCTTTTTTATGATATAGATTTAAACAGTAGTTAGCCGTCCCTTAAAAAGTACTTTTTAAGGGACGACTATTTACTATAGGCTTGTTTTTGATAAACTTGATTTTATGTTTTATTAAATTTGATAATGGAATTAAATTAACGGGGCTTATATTATTTCTATGTTTGTTCACAATATTTAAAATTCTGCCAGAAACTCTTTCTCATAGCTTTTTTATAAACATAGGAAGTCTGAAAATATCTACACCAAATATTCAGTGGGCATTTCTATCAATATTAATTGTCTGTCTTTTAATAAACGGTAAGTATTTAATGGAACAAATAATAAATTAAAAACGTAGCTTCCCTACTCGGCGTAGTTTGTATTTGAATTTAAAAAAAGACATTCGTAGGCACAGGTGTATCGGCTATTTAGGGATTCTACACATAGTAGGGGGGATGGGCTATAAAATTACTATCCTGCAAAATACTGATAATGCAAATTTTGTTCACATCATTTTTGTTTTTTATTGGTGTTCACGATTGCAAGCATTTCTCTCCATTATTATATAAAATTTTCAACGTTCAAATTGCGATCATGTTTTAAAATTAATAGTGATTACCTTAACCTTATTTGCTTGGATGGTAGTCCCATTTTCACACTATAAAATTTGGAAATAGTGGCTTAAAAAAATGCCAATTAATACGATTGGCAAAGATGTATAAAAGATGTTTTTGGTCTAATATATCCCTCAAACTATTGCTCATTCATAGCTGATTGCGGTGTGTTTGCTTATCTCTATCAATTACCAAAAAAAGGCACTAGCAAATAAATAAAAAAACCCGGTCTAAACCGAGTTTTTTTGTGTTGCCCGACCTGGATTCGAACCAAGACATACAGAACCAAAATCTGTTGTACTACCCTTATACTATCGGGCATCCTGCCAATATAGAAATATCAGAGATGATATTTTTTTTTCGGAGTGCAAAAATAGGAGGTTAAGCTATTCATGCCAAATGGTTATTTAGTTTTTTTAAGTTTTAATATTATTCCCAGTGGTACTAACATGAGCAAGCCTCCCAAATAAAATGGAAGATTCTGAAACTGGGTATATAAAAATGTACCAACTGTGGGGCCTATGACTCTCGATAGTGCAGAAAAGCTTTGATTGGCACTAAGGGCTCGTCCTATCTCACTTTCAGGAGCTTCGTGGGTAAGCCAACTGGATATAACAGGCATAATTAAACTATTGCCCAAAGCCAATATGCCGCATATAATATAACCCCAGGGTACAAATAAATCTGATGACGGTAGGGGCAATGCTGCTACAGATACTGCCATTATTATCGAACCCATAATGATAAGTGTACGATTACTATATTTCTTTGATAATGGACCAACAATCAAACCCTGAAAAATGGCCGATGCAAGTCCAATCAATGTAAATAGTTTGCCAGTTGCTTTTACTCCCAAGTCATATTTATCTTTCCACAATAGTGTACAGGTAACCTGCATCATGCTAAATGCAATAATATAAAGGAAGAAATACCAAATAAGCGAACTAATGACCGGCTTTTTCAACCACTGATAAATATGACTCAATGGATTAAATAAGCGCTTTTCATCGGGTACTAAACTTGTATTTGACTCTTTAAGAAAAAACCATGCAAAAACAAGATTTGCTGCATTGAGTAAAGCAGTTGTAATACCAAGATAAAATGCAGTACCATCTGTACTAAAACTTTTTAATTGTGTACCAAAATAAGGTCCTATAATAAAGCCTGCAAAAAACATAGCACCTATTTGTCCTAAGTTTTTTGTACGATCTTGCTTCATAGAAATGTCTGCCATACAAGCCTGCGCTACACTCAGGTTTGCACTGCCAATACCCGCTAATATCCTAGCTATAAAAAGTATTGGAAGGTTGTCAGCAATTGCAAGTATAAGATTGCCGGTCATAGTAACACAAATAGAGAGCAACATGACAGGTCTTCTTCCTTTTCTATCACTCATTCCACCCCAAAGTGGAGAACACAAAAAGTTCATAAAAGCAAAAACAGCTATAATAATTCCTGCATAAATATCCGGTAAGTCTAATTCTTTAATAAGATAAGGCATTACGGGCATTACCATGCTAAAACATAGCATGTCTAGAAAAACGGTAAAAAGTAAAACAAATTTTTGTTTATGCATGTCTGGTATTGGGCGAAAGTAATGTATTTGGAAATATATCATTTTGCGATGTATTCAAAACCGTTTTCGTTATCTGTGTGATAAATCAAACTTAGGTATTGAATCATGATTCATTTTTAGCGTTGATTTTCACATTGAAAAGTGCTATTGGATTATTCAGAATTTGGTATATTTTAAGTTTGTAGGTATAGTCAGTATATCTTTATCAGACGTTCAAAAAAGCATTTGGTGGTTAATCAAATTTCAAGTTTTGTAATGCTTAGAAAATTAATAAATGAGATATTTTTTGAAATAAATGACCAACTTAAATAGACATGTCTCTTTCTATGATAAATGTCAATTATATCGAATAATAGTTTGAATTTTGGTATTGGTTTTTATAGTTATTTCTTTGTCAGAAAATATTTTTTCTTAATCATGTTCAGTATCAGGATGTGGAAATCTTGAAATGATTTTTTTGCTGAATCAACAGAAGGAAAAAAAATTATAAAAGTGTTTTTACATATAAATCTTGATTTTTCAAATACTCAAATTAGTAGTCCTAGATATGAATACTTCAAATTTAAGCGATTATCAATTGTATGAACTTATCCAAAATCCTAAATTGGATAAAGACATAAAGGATTTACTCAGTAAAGAGTTTGAAAAAAGAGCGATGACTCAAAACAAAATTCAAGATCTTATAAAAATACATGAGGCTAAATTTATTTCTGAATCCAAAGAACCTCTAAAGCCTGAGTATAAGCTATTAATATTTCTATTCCCGTTTCTAATTCCAATACAAAGTTTATTTGCTACTAAAATGCTTGCCATAGGTCAAAAACGAAAATGGAAGGATTATTGGCTTTACTTATCATTGGGATATTTTTTGTGGACGATTTTAATCATAGTTTTTAGTAGATACTTTTTATTCTAATGGTGGTGAAATAAAATCGACAAAACAATTGTGTTTTTGTACAAGAAACTTTTTGATACAAAATATTCTAAGGATAGTAGGTTGATGATTGGATTAAGCTATATTCGTTTATATTCATTTGTGCGCTTTGTATAAAAACTACCCAATCATTGCCCGAAGGGCAACCAAAAAATATATACTCCATTTTTTCTAATCAACAGCTTAATGTAAACCTGAAAGCCAACGCTGATAAGGCATTCCTAATTTTTGTTCCTTAATTGTGTCTGGGATCATTGTTTTTTTGAATGAGAATTATCAGTTAACATTTTTATATTATAGAAATGGAATAAGCGACTTGGAGGCCTGCTGCCAAAATCGGGTATCTAAATTGTTTGTATGCCAACACCTCAAAACTTGTACACACTTGTTTGCAATTTGCAAATCCTTACCACAATTGAACTCCCGTTTTTTTGAACCGCATTTTCCACAATCTGTTAATATTTACATCTTGTAAGGAATGAGTTAGACAATTATTTTCGTTGCCTGCCCAATTCAAAAATGGCAAATTTTTTAAAATCGGTTGTTTCACTAAAACTTCAAAAAAAATTCAATAATGGCAAAAAAAGAAACCCCAGTGGGCCTGCAGTTTGAGCGTCGTTTTACACGTGATGGTGTAAGTCCTTTCGATATGTTTGAATATGACTATCGAACAAGTGTCATTAAAAACCCTTCTGGTGAAGTTGTGTTTGAAATGACCAATGTGGAAGTACCCAAGCAATGGAGTCAAATTGCAACTGACATCATTGCCCAAAAATATTTTAGAAAAGCAGGTGTACCACAGCCCGATGGAAGTACGGGCAGGGAAACAAGTGCTAAGCAAGTGGCGCATCGTATGGCCAACTGCTGGATGGCTTGGGGTAAGCGATACAATTACTTTGCAGCAGATAAAGATGCACAGGTATTTTATGACGAATTAGTTTATTCAATTTTAAATCAAGCATGTGTACCCAATAGCCCACAGTGGTTTAATACAGGACTGCATGAATCATATGGCATAAATGGCAAGCCCCAAGGGCATTATTTTGTAGATGCTAAAGATGGCATGCTAAAAAAATCTACAAGCGCTTATGAGCGTCCACAACCACATGCATGTTTTATATTGAGTGTAAATGATGATTTAGTAAATGATGGTGGCATCATGGATCTTTGGGTAAGAGAGGCCCGCATTTTTAAATATGGATCTGGTGTGGGTACTAACTTCTCACAAATAAGAGGAGAAGGTGAGAAATTGAGTGGTGGCGGTACTTCCAGCGGACTGATGAGTTTCTTAAAAATTGGAGATAGAGCAGCCGGTGCTATAAAGAGCGGAGGCACTACTCGCCGTGCTGCCAAAATGGTATGTTTAGATTTAGACCATCCTGAAATCTTAAACTTCATCAATTGGAAGATGGAAGAAGAGAAGAAAGTAGGCGCCTTAGTAGCAGCAGGCTATGATAATAGTTATGAGGGGGAAGCTTACCTTACTGTATCAGGCCAAAACTCAAACAATTCTGTGCGTATTCCAAACTCATTCTTTACCACATTAGAGCAGGATGGAGATTGGGAATTGAAAGCACGTACTGATGGCCGAGTGATGAAGAAAGTTCCTGCCCGTGAAGTATGGAATCAGATTGCTTATGCAGCCTGGCGCTGTGCAGACCCCGGTGTACAATATGATAGCACCATCAATGAATGGCATACCTGCCCTCAGGGTGGAAGAATCAATGCAAGTAACCCTTGCAGCGAGTATATGTTTTTGGACAACACTGCCTGTAACCTAGCCAGTGCAAACCTCATGAAGTTCTTTGATGTAGATACCAAACAATTTGATATTGCCGGATATGAATACAGCTGCCGTCTGTGGACAGTGGTATTAGAAATATCTGTGCTGATGGCACAGTTTCCAAGTAAGGATGTGGCGCAGTTGTCTTACGACTATCGCACATTGGGCTTAGGTTTTGCAAACCTCGGCACTATGCTGATGGTAAGTGGTATTCCTTACGATAGTGAGGAGGCCAGAGGCATAGCCGGAGCTATTACCGCCATCATGACCGGTATATCTTATAAAACTTCAGCAGAGCTTGCAGAAGTGCTTGGTGCATTTCCTCGGTATGAGGAAAATAAAACAGACATGCTGCGTGTTATGAGAAATCATCGTGCGGCTGCCTATGATGCCATTGAAGCTTATGAAGGTCTTGGTATAAAGCCAACAGGTATCAACGCAAAATATTGCCCAGAAGATCTTTTGAAAGCCGCTACCCGTGCTTGGGATGATGCAGTACAATTAGGAGAAAAATTTGGTTATCGCAATGCGCAAACAACAGTAATTGCTCCTACAGGTACGATTGGTCTTGTAATGGATTGTGATACTACTGGTGTAGAGCCAGATTTTGCATTGGTAAAATTTAAGAAATTATCCGGCGGTGGATATTTTAAAATCATTAACCAAAGTGTACCTACGGCACTCAAAAATTTAGGGTACAAAGTAGAGGAAATTGATGCCATCACAAAATATGCTGTGGGTGCAGCAAGCTTTGAAGGTGCACCATTTATCAACCCACATTCACTCAGTGATAAGGGTTTTATAGCAGATGAAATAAAGAAGCTCAATGATGCAGCCAAATCAGCATTTGAAATCAGCTTCCTCTTCAATAAATTTACATTAGGAGAAGCTTGTTTGGAACGTTTGGGTTTTTCTGCTGCGCAATACAATGACTGGAATTTTGATCTATTAGATGCTCTCGGTTTTACGGATGATGAAATAGATGCTGCCAACGATTATGTATGCGGTACAATGACCATTGAAGGTGCTCCTTACCTAAACGATGCACATCTTTCTATTTTTGATTGTGCCAATAAATGTGGTAAAAAAGGAGAGCGATATATACATGCACATGGCCATATCAGGATGATGGCGGCATGTCAACCTTTTTTAAGTGGTGCTATTTCTAAAACCATCAATCTGCCACATGAAGCTACGGTGGATGAAATTGCTGATTGCTACAAGCTTAGCTGGACATTGGGTTTGAAAGCAAATGCGCTATATAGAGATGGTAGCAAACTAAGCCAGCCATTAAGTAATAAGTCTGACAAAAAGAAAAAATCAGATACTGAGGCTACCGCCAATGAAGTAGGAGATACAGATGCTTTGATTGAAGAAAAGATAGACACCAATTTAGTGGACCTGCAAACACTCAGTGTAGAAGATCTTTTAGAAGAAGTAACAAGGCGTATGCAACAAAGTAGTGATACTACTCTGAAACGTCAGCTTAGCCGCATAGTAGAGCGTAAAACACTACCTGCTAAAAGACGTGGCTATACCCAAAAAGCAAAAGTGGGAGGGCAGGTTATCTTCCTCCGTACCGGAGAGTATAGTGATGGTACCTTAGGAGAGATTTTTATAGATTTGGCCAAAGAAGGAAGCACACTGCGCAGCCTCATGAATTGCTTTGCTATAGCCGTATCCGTAGGTTTGCAATATGGTGTTCCTTTGGAAGAATTTGTAGAAAAATTTGTGTTTACCAAGTTTGAGCCTGCGGGAATGGTAGATCATCCAAATATCAAAACAACCACATCTCTGGTGGACTTCGTATTTAGGGCTTTGGCTTATGAATATTTGGGTCGTACGGATTTAGTACATGTATTGGACAGACCTGAAGTATCTAATAATGAAGATGTAAATGGAGATGTTACTTTTCTTGGGAAACCGGAATTGAGTAAGGTGCACGTAAATGCTACCACCCCTCAAAAAATGGTAAGAGAAAAAACCGGCATACAAATAGAAGGAAGCCTGGATGCAGTAAATGCAGCGGCAAAAAATATGCAGAGTGATGCACCGGCTTGTACTGTTTGTGGACATATAACGCTACGTAGTGGCACCTGCTACAAATGCCTCAACTGTGGCAATAGCATGGGTTGTAGTTAGTGTACAAAAGATTTGAAATTAAAAAGGGCCAATGTGAGATGGCCCTTTTTTAATACAGTTTAGCAAATAGCTCAGGCAAAAAATTTCTGTTATAAAGTCGAGCATTTATTACAAACCCCACTCATCACCATATCAGTTTTAGTGGCGTTGAATCCTGATGGAAGCTTTATGGCGGGAATTTGAATTTTTTCTAAACAAAAAGTGGACTGGCATTGATCACATATAAAATGTACATGATCATCATGGTGATGCCCTTCACTACAGGCATCCTTGCATAGTGCATATAAAATAGCATTATCAGCAGTTGGTATGCTATGAATGATTCCTTTTTCCGTAAAAGTTTGCAATGTGCGATAGACTGTTACTCTGTCAACTGCTTCTGCACTCATCTTTTCTATATCTGCATGTGCCAGAGCATTTGCACTATCGAGAAAATAATTAAGAATACGGATTCTGTTATCAGTAATACTGAGTTTACTTTGTTTCAATATATCTGATGCGTCTCCTTTCATTTTTATTTAGGATTATTACTAAACATTCCTCCGGAAAACCCGGTGTTTTCTTGCTTTTCTTTCAGTAGTTTATCAATATTATCTCTTAGCAATTGAACCTCATTTTTTTTAAGCGCATCAAATACTTGGCTGCGCAATTTTCCATTCTTATCTACTAAAGCCATAAATTGGGTATGGAGAAATTCATCCTCTATATTTTCAAGCTTATTGTTAGGATCATCCAACATATAGCTAACTCGGGCAGCAGTGTAAAGACTGTCTTTGCGTCCGGTAAGAAATATCCATTTCTTAGTATCCACGTCCAGACTATCTGCATAGTGTTTTAATTGAAGTACAGAATCTCTTTCCGGATCACAGGTATGAGATATTATTAAAAAATCAGGATTGTCTTTATAATCATTATATATATTCATCAATTCACCATTCATACGTGGACATACTCCCCGGCATGTAGTAAAGAAGAAATTTACAACGCAAACCTTTCCTTTCATGATATCATTTGAAACCGTTTCTCCATTTGAGTTTACAAACTGAAAATCTTTGACATAACCAAGTACAGGCGATTTTGATTTCCAATTGTCCGTGCCTCTAAAAACAAAGTATAGAAAGACTGAAAATAAGGCCACAAAGAAAATAAGATAGATAACTAATTTTTGTTTCATCTGAGCTGCAAAGATATTTTCAAATAAGCAGTAAAAAACAAAAAATATTTTTCAATCAAAATTGAGTTACAACCATTGTGAGTAATTTATTTATGAGGATACTCAACAAAAGATCCTCTTTACATTAAGTAGGAAATTTTTGTTTCTAACTCTTAGTATAAACTAGTATATTTTTTAAACTTTTATCTAAAACTTAATTTTCAAAGTCGCCTCTAACTATGCACATTAAATTTAGAAAAATCGTCTATCATTGCATTTCCTTAAAGTACAATATTTATGAAGTATTTCTTTCTAAACCTTTTTATTTTAATCATTTTATCACCAGCAGGCTTCGCACAAAAGGGGAAAAATAAGTTTAAATTTGGCGATATTAAACCTGAGGATTTTGTTGTAAAAGATTTTCCGGAATCTGAAACAGCACATGCAGTGTATTTATTGGATGAAGTAGAAGCTTATTTTCAGGGCAATTCACTGTCTGGTTTGTCAGTTATTTATAGACGTCATGTAAGAATCTTGTTGCGCAATAAAAATGCCTTTGATGACCTTGCCAAACAAGAATTCATACTTCATGATTATGGTTCTACTCAGGAGATGGTAAACAATTTAGATGCCGCCACATATAAACTTGAGAATGGTAAGGTTGTAGCATTTAAACTGGGGAAAAGTGAAATTTTTAAAGAAAGGGTTAACAATCAGATTGCCGTAAAATTTACTTTTCCGGCAATAGAAGAAGGATGTATAATAGAATATGACTACACCCAGGAAGACCCTAATAACTTATACATTCCAGGGCATTATTTTCAAACTGCTTACCCTAAATTGCATACACAATACACAATAGAAATACCGACATATTACGACTATGTCGTCATAAAAAAAGGCTATCTTAAACCATTTATAGATTCAGTATCTGTCAGTACAAAAACATATATGATCCGTTTTGGAGGAGGGGCTAGTGGCTCCCAAACAGAAGCATACAGCACATCGGCTATATGGCATACTTGGGCGTATAAAAATGTACCGGCACTGAAAGATGAGAGCTATATTGCTAGTTATGATGACATTCGGGAAAGTGTGAGGTTTCAGTTGTCTATGATCAGCTACCCTCAGCAGCCGCCAAAATTTTTTCGAAAAAGTTGGTTTGATTTGGTGAAAGAGTTGAGAGAGGATGAAGATTTTGGCACAAATCTTAATAAACCAAATAACTGGTTAAACGACCTAATAGCTTCGGCAGATGCAAATAATGGTTCTGATATCGATAAAGCAAAAAAAATTTATAGTTATATTAGAGATCATTTTGAGTGTTTAAATGATTTTGCTATTTATATGTCACAAGAACCTCAAAAAACAATGAAAGTACAAAAGGGGAATGTAGCCGATATCAACTTATTACTTACCCTTTCATTGAGACATATTGGTTTAAATGCAAATCCGGTTTTGGTAAGCACAAGAGATTATGGTAAGCCAAATGAACTATTTCCACTCTTGAGTGATTTTAATTATATAATTTCAAGCATTGAGCTGGATAAAAATTATTTATATCTAGATGCATCACGGCCATTAGGTTTTGGTCAAATTGATAATGATTGTTATAGCGGAGGAGCTAGACTTATTGCGGATACTCCTTATATTGTTCCACTATACACAGATTCATTACATGAAAGCAGCATCAGCAGTCTGTTTCTCAATAATGCGGAGAAAGGAATTTTAAATGGGCATTATAATTGTAAAATGGGCATGATACAGTCCCAGAATTATAGAACTAATTTTGCCAAATCAGGTTCAGAAAGTTATTTAACAGAAGTAAAACAGAGTTTTTCAGAGGGAATTGAATTGTCTGATATAGGGCTTGATTCACTTAAAAATTTAGATGAGCCGTTGCAGATGCATTTAGATATGAAAATGAATTTTCAAGCAGATGTGGAGTATTTTAATCCCATGTTAATAGATGCTTTGCATGCGAACCCTTTTGAGGCTAATGAACGTTTTTATCCTGTGGAAATGGATTATTGTGATGACAAAACTTATATCCTTAATATGGAAATACCTTCAGGATATCAAATAGATGAAATGCCCAAACCTGCACGTATAACTTTTAATGAAAATGAAGGTTTTTATGAATACCTTATACAAACAGATGGCAACAATATAATGCTTCGTAGTAGGCTTAAGTTAAACCGAGCAACATTTCAACCTGAAGACTATGCTTCACTTCGTGAATTTTATGCTTTTGTAGTTCAAAAAATGGGAGAGCAAATAGTCT
Source organism: uncultured Parafilimonas sp. (assembly GCA_937892395.1). Taxonomy (GTDB): domain Bacteria; phylum Bacteroidota; class Bacteroidia; order Chitinophagales; family Chitinophagaceae; genus CALAGJ01. Next base: position 145 of record CALAGJ010000087.1, on the reverse strand, counting down.
TTAAAAAACAATAAGCATGTGTAAGAAATTAATTTATTGCTTACTACTCTCATTCATGTATGGGGTAGTATATAGCCAAGATTATGCTGTATCTGCTATACCAGATTCATTGCTGAAAAATAGCAATGCAGTAAAGCGTATGGAA
>CALAGJ010000086.1 GCA_937892395.1 uncultured Parafilimonas sp. | reverse complement strand
CCGGTTTTTATTAATCAACTAAAATTGGTGTAACTAAATCAGTACTTCTAAATATTTTTTTAAGCTACCCAACCTTTCTTGTGCAGTATGCAGTATAATTAGATATACGCTCTTTTTTTTCTACAACCGGCAGTGTGCACCTGTCTGAAAACACTATTAGCAGCTCTCCAATAATTGGTTGTAATTGTTGGTCTGCAATTTTTTAAAAAATTTATCATGTTAAAAAAAATCATGTTGAAAGCCTTTGCTGTTGCATTTTTAATTACTGCAGTTTATAGTTGTCAAAAAGGATTGAAGGGGCCGAATGGCGATGCAGGAAACGCACTCAATTTATCTTCTGAATCTGTTCAAATTGGTGAACCCCTTGCCGCATCTGTAAGTGAATACACCGGTGATGTAAGTTGGTCAGTAAGTCCTGCACAAAATGCCGATATAGATGCAGATGGAAATGAGTCCACAGTTACATTTTTTAGGTCAGGAAATTATATGCTTTCTGCCCTTACCAGCAATGGTGTTATCAGTAGAAACATAACAGTTGGCAATGTATTCAGAGCTACGGCTGATAGCTCTGGTGGGGATACGACAGGTGGAGGTGATACTTCCTATATAGCATCTTTACTTGGAGATCAAATAAGGATGCGTCCACTCAGCGATTCTGGGGGTCTTGCATTCTTTAGTATTACCACCAATAAATATCCTTGTAGAAACAATTATTTGGTATATACTCAAAATCTGGATACAGGCACTAACATCAATTATGTTGGTGTTCAGATACCTGCCAACTGTTTTGGAGGTACTGCAAGGTCAAGGGCTTATATTGTAAATCGGGATTATAATCAGCCAGGATATTATCCAATAACAATAACGCTGAATGGATTGTCTTATCGTGGTACACTGCAAGTTACAAACACAGAATATATTTTTAATTGGCCTTATACTACCGGAGTTGTAATTTCACCCAAACGCATTACTCGATAATAGTTTTTGTGTGCATAACTAATAAAGATTGGATCATTTAGCAAGGACCATATCACTTTGCAAGGTCAATGACCGCAAGGGGCAGGAAGAACTTTACAAACAGTTTTACCCGCCCCTTATGGCGTTGTGTAAAAAATTTTTTACTGATAATAATGATGCTTTAGAGGCACTGAATGATGGCATGCTTCGCATCTTCAAAAACATAGAGAAATATGATGATGCATCGGGTAGTTTTTTTAATTGGGCATATACCATTGTAAGGAATGCAGCAATAGATAAGATTACAAAAGAAAAAAAATATTTTGCCACTGAAAATATTGATGATGCCGGTGGCGAAATACCAGACGAAGAAAATATTTTTAAAAATCTTGAATGGAAAGAACTTTATAGTCTATTAGATACGTTAAGCCCTTCCACACGCATAGTTTGCAGTTTGTTTTACATGGAGGATTATAGCATAAAGGAGATAGCGGCCAGATTGACTTTAAGCATAGGAACTGTAAAATGGCATTTGAGTGAAAGCAGGGAAAAACTGAGGCCAGTTATGCAACAATATTATTCACATCAAACCTTTCGGAATGGATAAGCAAGATAACAAGAATCTTCCGGAATGGAACCAAGAGGATTTTGATAGTTTGATGCCTTCGGCAGATGAGGCATGGAAGAGTATGGAGCAAATACTCGATATAGAAATGCCTCCAAATGAACCGCCGCCTTCATCCGGAGGAGCTGATAATGCTGGATGGGGTAATGGCTTTTGGACTTTGATGCTAATTGCTGCTATTGCCATTGTCGGCTTTTTGCTATTCCAAAATGATGAACGAACAAATTCCCAAAGTAAAGAAGCAGCTTCAAAAAAAGATGCTCAATTTGATCTGCATAAGTATAAAAATGAACAGGCATCATCTAATACAATTGAAGTTATAAACCCTTCAAATGATAAGGGTAAATTAGGTGAAGCGAGTAAGTTGCCTGTAGATCCTACAAAAAATACAGATTTGGTATCAGCAATAAAAGAAAATCAGGACGCTTCAAATCTGTCTACACATGTTGGAGACAATGACGAACATTTAATAATGCCCAATGATTTGCTGCATAAATCAAATGAGTCTGCCCTATCTCTCAACAAAAAGCAGGCATTCAATCGGGATAACAACATGTCCATCACAACACTAAGTGCTAATAGACAAGAACTTTTAACGGCAGACATTATTGACAAAAAAATTAAACCAAACATAAGTTCCAATGAAAAGCCTCAAGAAAAACTAGCTACTTTAAAAAACTTGCCTACAGCATTAGACCTTAAAGATGATTCTATTGTAGCAGCAAAAAAAATATTAGATGCTTCTTTGGCAAGTAAGGATAAGACTACCATTGAACAGCAAGCTAAAGCAGGCGAAATCTTTCATCCTGAAAAACGGATTGACAGCAATTTTAATTTGGCTATCATCAAGCCAAATCAAGCATTACAAAATACAATATCATCCGAAAAAAGTATTGATGATGTTTCGAAAAAGGAGGATTCATCCCTTCAAAAAACTGCAATAAAAGACAGTAGAAAATTATTACATGATAAGCTCATGTCTTATCAAATAAAGTCGTTGATTAAGGGTTTGGAATATCCGGATAGCATAGCTGGCCAAGTAGCAAGCCAAGCGCTCAGCAATCAGCATAAGAGTAGGGCAGTAGCTACCCCAAAAATAAAAGAAGCAAATCAACAACTACTTTGGCAGTTTGGCATACAGTTAAATCCTTCTTTGCCCTTATACAATAGTAATTTTTATGGGTATAGTATTGCTGGTATAAAGGGTAATGCGATTCAAAATTTTACACCCGGTGCATTTTTATCCATGCGACCTCTTACTAAGTTTAAAAAACCCTCCGCATTTCAGTTTAATTTTGACATCAATCCTTTCTATAATCAAACTTTTCCAAACAGTTTTTTACAAAAAATGAGTGATAGCACTACAGCTATTATTGATTCTGGTCGGATGTCTGTGATTAGAACCATTACTGAAAAAAATATTATAAAAACCAATAGTATCAATATGGGTTTTGGCTTCCAATATTTTGTAAACACACATCTTTCCATAGGCCTTAATCTTCGGGGAAGTTTTGGCTCAAGAGCATTGATATCAGCGAAAACAGATAGCACAACCTACTTGGAAAGCAACGGAATTCAAACGATAGTGAGTCAAATCCAAAAAGAGTCTTTCATGCAAAATAAGACAACAGATAATGCACTTTTTAATCGGAACCAATTTTGGGTAATGCCAGAAATAGCTTATCAATTCAAAGCATGGCAGTTTGGACTTAGAGGTGGATGGCCACTTAATCCATTGAGTAATAATGCCACTACAAATCGTTATCCATTTCAGGGTAATTTATTTATCAGGTTTAACCTAATTTATAGAAAGAAATAAAGCATTCATCATACAGAAAATAACATGGCGGATGATTGATTTTTATTGGAGCAGCATGAGTACTTACTTTAATTCAGCTTCACTTTTACCGCATCTATAACAGCCTGCAGTTGAGAAGCATCCTGACCGCCTGCAGTAGCTAAATTCTTTTGACCACCACCACCACCTTTGATGAGTGGAGCTACTATTTGCTTAATCAATTGACCTGCATCCAACTGCTTTGCCGCCACCACCGTATCACTGATGCCAATAGCTACAAATGGCTTGCCTCCTATGTTTGCGCAGAGGACAGACACATAATCATTCAGGTTATTTTTTAAATCATAACACAATTTTTTAAGTGCATCGGCGTGAGGCACTTCTACAATATCAGCCACAAAGCTTACACCATTTATGATTTCATCTTTTGTGAGTAATTCATTGCGCAGCACAACTAACATTCTTGCTTCTAAACTTTCTACTCGCTTTTTTAAATCAGCGTTTTCTTCCTGTAGATTTTGTATTGCTTTGCTGATATCTTTTGGATGCTTCAGTTGTTCTTTTATGTGGTGCAGCTGATCTGTCAATCCCTGCAAATAATTTTCTCCTGCTTTGCCTGTTACCGCTTCTATTCTGCGTACACCGGCCGCCACGGCAGTTTCCAATGTTATTTTGAAAAAACCTAAACTACCTGTGCTGCTTACATGTGTGCCACCACAAAGCTCTACACTATATTCCGGATCTATAATGACCACCCGTACAGTATCGCCATATTTTTCGCCAAACAATGCCATAGCACCCAGTTGCAGTGCTTCTTCCTTTGGCATTTCTTTGATGACTACCGGGATGTTTTGTCTGATTTTTTTGTTGACAATTTCTTCCACAGCTTTTATTTCCTCATTGGTCATTTTGGCAAAATGTGAAAAGTCAAAACGGAGATATTCATCATTTACCAAACTACCTTTTTGAGCCACATGCTTGCCCAGTACCTGTCTAAGTGCAGCATGCATAAGGTGTGTGGCAGAGTGATTTTTTGTGATGGCATTTCTTCGAGGTGAATCCACCGTGGCCACTATGGCACCGCTTAGGACTTCCGGTAAATGATCTGCAAAATGCACTATTAGGTTATTTTCTTTCTTCGTGTTTGTAATGGTTATCAAATCATTGCTCTCGGCTAAGTGAAGCGTGCCTGTATCACCCACTTGTCCGCCACTTTCAGCATAAAATGGGGTACTGTCTAGTACTAATTGATACATATCCTTTCCCTTCATATTCATTTTACGATATTTGGTAATATGTGTTTTAATTTCCAAAGTATCATATCCCTTAAAATGATTTGCAGATGCATCATCCAGCACTATCCAATCTCCGGTATCTACTACCGATGCTGCCCTGCTTCTATTTTTTTGTAGCTGCATTTCTGCATCAAATTCTGCTTCATTTACCTGTAGATCTTGCTCATGAGCAATCAACCTGGTAAGGTCAATAGGAAATCCATATGTATCATACAATTCAAAAGCATCTTTGCCCGCTATACTACCATTTTCAGCGTTAGCTATTATATCATCAATACGCTTCAATCCCTTATCTAATGTGCGTAGAAATGCATCTTCTTCTTCCTTTACCACACGGCATACAAAATCAATTTGCTGCTGTAGCTCCGGAAACACTTGTTCAAACTGTGTAGCCAGCACAGGCATGAACTGCACCAGCAGGGGTTGTTTATAATTTAGATAAGTAAAATAATACCTCACAGCCCTACGTAGTATTCTGCGGATTACATACCCAGCCCCAGTATTGGAAGGTAGTTGCCCATCTGCTATGGTAAAACCAATAGCCCTAATATGATCTGCCAATACTCTAAAAGCTATGGCTTGGCGGCTATCGCTACGGTCATATACCAAGCCCGTAATGCGCTCTGTGGCTGCTATGGTGCCACTAAATATATCCGTATCATAATTGGAGTTTTTGCCCTGCAATACCCTCACCAAACGCTCCAAACCCATACCAGTATCCACATGCTTGGCAGGTAGTTCTTCTAAGCTTCCATCCTTTTTCCTATTGTATTGAATAAATACATTATTCCATATTTCAATAACCTGAGGATGATCTTTATTGACAAGTACACTACCTGGTACTTCATTTCTTTCAGCTTCTGGGCGACAGTCCACATGTATTTCGCTGCATGGGCCACAAGGCCCGGTATCCCCCATTTCCCAAAAATTATCTTTTTTATTTCCCAAAAGAATTCTTTCTGTAGGTACAATTTTTTTCCATTCTGTCATGGCCACTTTAGACGGTGGAAGACCTTCTTTTTCATCGCCCTCAAATACGGTTACATAAAGTCTATCCTCAGATATGCCATAAACTTTAGTCAGCAATTCCCAACTCCATTGTATAGCTTCTGCTTTAAAGTAATCGCCAAAACTCCAGTTGCCCAGCATTTCAAACATAGTGTGGTGATAAGTGTCCACACCCACTTCTTCTAAGTCATTGTGTTTGCCACTTACTCGCAAGCACTTTTGAGTGTCCACTACCCGGCTATACGGTGGCTGCTGATTCCCTAAAAAAAAATCCTTAAACTGGTTCATGCCTGCATTGGTAAACAACAATGTAGGGTCATTCTTCAGCACAATAGGTGCAGATGGCACTATCTGGTGTTTTTTTGATGCAAAAAAATCTAAAAAAGCCTGTCTTATTTGTGCACTCGTCATCATCCTGTCAATTTTTGGTAGCCGTATGGCTTTATATTTTACCTTTGAATTGTTTCTAAAGGCGGGCAAAGATAAGCATCTGAGCCATCGTTAAAATAAGGCAGTAAAGGATTGCATAAAAAGGAATGAAAAAAATAAAATATTATTACAATACACATACCCTACGCTATGAAAAATTAGAAGTACCGCTTCGCGTAAGGCTACTAAAAGTATTTGGATTTTTGGCAGCTACATTTGTAGCAGCACTCATTATAGTTTCTATTGCTTTCAAGTATATTGATAGCCCCAAAGAAAAAGTTTTGGCAGATGAAAATCTGGTCTTAAAAAGCAATTACAATTTAGTAAAACGGCAAGTCTTGCAGCTCAATGAACAAATGAATGAATTAGAAAAAAGAGACAATCAGGTCTATAGAAATATCTTTGAAGCAGAACCTATACCAGACAGTGCTCGGCTTAAAGCAATGGAAAAAGCAAAGGAAATAAAATTAGTAGCTGCCATGGGCAATAATGAGTTGGTAACAAGCATCACCCATCAACTAAATAATTTGACAAAACGGGTAGCGTATCAATCAAAAAGCTTTGATGAAATTAGTAAAATGGTGGAAAATAAAGAAAAACTCTTAGCTGCCATACCCGCTATACAACCCGTAAGCAACAGAGACCTAAGCCGCATAGCCAGTGGATTTGGTACCCGTATAGACCCAGTATATAAAGTGCCCAAATTTCATGCAGGTTTAGATTTTACCGCACCAAGCGGCACACCTATATATGCTACTGCCGATGGTGTAGTAAGCGAGTCTGGATACAATGCAGGCGGCTATGGCAATAAAGTAATGATCAATCATGGCTTTGGATATGAAACCCTGTACGGACACATGGTACGCATCAAGGCCAGAGTAGGCCAATCTGTAAAGAGGGGAGAAGTAATTGGCTGGGTGGGCAGTACCGGAAAAAGTACAGGAGCCCACTGCCATTACGAAGTACATAAAAATGGCACACCTGTAGATCCTGTCTATTTCTTTTACAATGACCTCAATCCCGAACAATATGACCGCCTGCTAAAATTGGCAGCACAGGGCAATCAGAGTTTCGATTAAAACCCATTTGGAAAAAGTACTACAAATAGAAAGTCAAAGTAGAATTTTAGGGCGTGCCCCTAAAGTGTCGGGTTTTACACTCTGATGTCCAAATTGTGGCGAACATTTATAACGAATGTCTTTAAATTAGCAAACAGATTGTTGAAAAAAATGAAATTCAAAATTTTTGCAATACTTTTAATGTGTAAGGAATATCAAATGTTGAACGAAGTTAAGTAAAAATTAAAAAAACCGACTTGCGCCGGTTTAAATGTTTTCACAACGATAATATCTTATTGTGATTTGCTTCATTGTAAAAATAAAAAATTAAATAGAAGTACTGATTTAATTACACCAATTTTAGTTGATTAATAAAAACCGGCTG
>CALAGJ010000085.1 GCA_937892395.1 uncultured Parafilimonas sp. | reverse complement strand
GGAATGATACAGAGTTTGCCACTGTTATCGTTTTTCTTAGGGAGCATAATGGTGGATTTATGTTTATACACAATGAAACCTCTAAACAAAAATTTCACATCAAAGAGCGCATGCTCGCAGAAGTAGCAAAAAGTATAGAAGTGGCTTATGAACTATGCAACCTATTTATCAACTATGATATTGAGATGGAAGTGCATGCTGACATCAACACCAATCCACAGTTTAAAAGTAATGATGCCCTGCGGGAAGCAATGGGTTATATATTAGCAATGGGTTTTGCCTTTAAAGCTAAGCCTGAAGCATTTGCCAGTAGCTGCTGCGCAGATAAAGCTTGCAATTGAGTACATATTCCACTTTCGTATAAAATTTAAAACACCTCAAATTTTAGAAATTACCCTTATTTTTCCCCTTATTCCATTACATTTGCGGCCAAATTTAAAGGCGCCTCTATTGGCATTTTACCATAAAAACTACGTATGGCAGGTCAGTTAAAAGAAGTTCGGAACCGGATAAAATCAGTACAAAGTACACAGCAAATTACCAAAGCCATGAAAATGGTGAGTGCGGCAAAATTGCGCAGAGCGCAAGATAGCATTGTGCAAATGCGTCCTTATGCCCAAAAATTGCAGGAAATGCTCAGTAATATTGTAAGCAATATCGAAGGGGGCACATCTATGAAACTGGCTGAGGAACGCAATGTAGAAAAAGTGCTTTTTATTGTAATAACCAGCGACCGTGGCTTGTGCGGTGCCTATAACTCCAATGTGGTTAAACTTGCAAGAAGTTTAATGGTTGAGAAATACAATAGCCAGTTTGAGAAAAAAAATATAACCATTTGGAATATTGGAAAAAAGGGCTGGGAATCCATGACTAAATTGGGTTTTAAAACAAACGATACTTATAAAGATATTTTCCTGTCACTCAGCTTTGAAAATGTGCAAGCAGCAGCTCAAGCAGCCATTCAGGCATTTGAAAATAAAGAATTTGATGCTGTAGAAATTATTTATAGTGAGTTTAAAAATGCTGCTACACAGCGATTTACTGCTGAGCAATTTTTGCCTATACCAAAAGTACAAGGTAAATCTGGAGCCAAAAAAGCTGATTTCATATTTGAACCGGGAAAAGAACAATTGATAGCTGTGCTGATGCCAAAAATTCTAAACACACAGTTGTACAAAGCTGTTTTAGACGCAAATGCCAGTGAGCATGGTGCACGTATGACGGCTATGGATAAAGCCAGTGAAAACGCAAACGAGTTATTAAAATCATTACGTATTTCTTATAACCGTGCCCGTCAGGCGGCCATCACAACTGAGCTTACAGAAATAGTAAGTGGTGCGGCTGCATTGCAAGGCTAACAAAAAAAACCAAATAATTTTGCGTCAGTGTATAATGATGTTATACCTCTAAAGCAACAGAATGGAACTATCGGCTATCATTCCACATATAGAAGCACTCATTTTTGCAAGTGAAAAGCCATTGACTACTGCTGAAATTGTGGAATTGATCAACAATGCTTTTGGTTTTATGGAGGAGCGTGTTTCTCATGATCAAGTTTCCAGCTGTTTAGAAGGTATCACAGAAAAATACAACAGTGAATTTTTCCCATTTGAAGTAAAAGAAAGTGGTGGAGGCTGGCAATTTTTATCCAAAAAAGATTTTCATCAAACCATAGCACAGTTAAATGGTGATAAATTTTTAAAAAGACTAAGTACTGCAGCACTTGAAACGCTTAGCATCATTGCATATAAGCAGCCAATTACAAAGGGCGAAATAGAATCAATACGTGGTGTAAACAGTGATTATAGTATCCAAAAATTATTAGAAAAAGAACTCATCATTATAAGTGGTAGAAATGAGCACCTGCCGGGAAAGCCACTGATCTATGCTACTTCAAAGAATTTTATGGATTATTTTGGTATCAACACTACAGATGATTTACCAAAGATAAAAGAAGTATTGGCAGAGCAATTTATTGAACCCACCATTATCAATCATTCCGCAGGAGAAATAGAAACCGATACTATATCAGAAAATCAGGCATTGCCGGAGCCTACGGATGCAGTCGAAACAAATAATACTGAATCTTATCCTGCACCAAGTGAAGACGCTACAATACCACATCAAAACGATACTGATTCTTCTATAGATGAGGCATCCGCTACTGAGTGAGTAATAGATACAGCATTGTTTTACATTTTGGATGATGCTTACAAGCTCTATGATTGTAAAAAATACCAATAACTATTTTCCCTGCTATACATTCGCCGCATGAGAAAGCTAAGCAATGAAATTTTAGTGCAAGCGGCAAAGGAGTTTGGCACCCCATTATATGTATATCATGCAGAACAGATTACATCTCAATTAGAAAAATTAAAATCAGCCTTTGGTGCATGCACTGCCAGATTTTTTTATGCTTGCAAAGCACTTACAAATATTAATATTTTGCGCCTGCTACAACAGGCAGGTAGTGGTTTAGATTGTGTGAGCATCAATGAAGTAATGCTGGGATTGCGTGCAGGATTTACACAAGATCAAATTTTATATACACCAAATTGTGTTGACTTTGAAGAGTTAGATTTAGCCAAGCAGCATGGTGTTCATATCAACATAGATAATATATCCCTTCTTGAAAAATTTGGTCATAAATATGGCAATAGTTATCCGGTATGCATACGCATCAATCCGCATATAATGGCCGGAGGCAATTTCAAAATTTCCACAGGTCATGTAGATAGCAAATTTGGTATCAGCATACACCAGCTTAGACATATAGAGCGTGTAGTAAAAACGACAAATCTGTTGGTTACGGGCCTACACATGCATACAGGTAGCGAAATAAAAGATGTAAATGTTTTTTTGCAAGGGCTTGATGTCATGTTTGAAGCATCTAAGCATTTTTCTCATATCAAATTTATTGATTTGGGAAGCGGATTTAAAGTGCCATATCATGCGGATGATATGGCTACTGATGTGGAGTTATTGGGCAATAAAGTAGCAGCCGCACTTGCAGAGCATGAACAAGAAACGGGTAGGAGATTAGAAGTATGGTTTGAGCCAGGCAAATATTTAGTAAGTGATGCAGGTTATTTTATTGTAAAGGCAAATGTGATAAAGCAAACTACAGCTACCGTTTTTGTTGGAGTAAATAGTGGTTTTAATCACCTCATTAGACCCATGTTTTATGAATCTTATCATCGCATAGAAAACATTAGTCATCCTGATGGTGCACCTCGTATATACACTGTGGTAGGCAATCTTTGTGAAACAGATACTTTTGCCTGGGATAGAAAAATAGCAGAAGTAAGGGAAGAAGATTTATTGGTATTTCATAATGCAGGTGCTTATGGTTTTGAAATGAGCAGCAATTTCAATAGCAGACTAAGACCCGCAGAAGTTTTGGTAAAAAATAACGATTTGAATCTCATAAGAAAGCGGGATAGTTTTGATGAGTTGCTGCGCAATCAGATAGAAGTTATACAATAAAATAAATGGAATGATTGAAGTTTTAAACATCAAAAAAGCATTTGCCGATAAAGTAGTTTTGGATGATATCAGTGCAGTAATGGAGCCAGGAAAATGCAACCTCATAATAGGCACCAGTGGAAGTGGAAAAACTGTACTTACAAAATGTATGGTAGGACTGCTAACGCCAGATGAGGGCATTGTACAATACGAAGGACAAAATATGCTCAGCATGAATAATGAACAGCGCAAAGAATTACGGCAGCAAATAGGAATGCTTTTTCAAGGCAGTGCATTATTTGATAGTATGACTGTGGAAGAAAATGTAATGTTTCCCTTGCAAATGTTTTCTTCCAACAGTTTAAAACTTAGGAGAGAGCGTGTGGCCGAGGTTTTGGAAAGAGTAAACCTTAAAGAAGCTGCCAAAAAATACCCTGCCGAAATAAGTGGGGGCATGAAAAAGCGTGTGGGCATAGCAAGAGCTATTGTTTTAAATCCAAAGTTTCTTTTTTGTGATGAGCCCAATAGTGGTCTTGATCCTCAAACTTCTTTAGTAATTGATCGGTTGATAAAAGAAATTACTACTGAGTTTAATATAACC
>CALAGJ010000084.1 GCA_937892395.1 uncultured Parafilimonas sp. | reverse complement strand
GCCGGTTTTTATTAATCAACTAAAATTGGTGTAACTAAATCAGTACTTCTATAAACATATATAGGATTGGGAAAATATTACATAGCATCCAAAAGCAATATTTTCGCTGATTAAAACAAAATTTTGTCATTGAAATGTATTATAAAGACACTTGCAAAATCAAGGTTTACTAGAATTGTATTTAACAAGCAAGCGATATAACTTGCGAAGTGAAAACATTAAAACTCGTGAAGCAAAAGCATATTATAAACCTGCAACTTTTTTATTGTTTACTCGCTTAAGTACATACAATAATAAGACACCTACAGGCAGTAAGAGCCACCACCAGTATGAAAGGTCAGACGGCACACTTGTGTCATCTCCAATAAAAATAAATCCTGCCCAGTAGTAAGGGGAATATTTATCATCACTTTGATTGCTATTGAGCCATTTTATTTTTGATTGATAAAAGGCATTTTCTAAACTATATTTTTTGATTGATGCATAAAATGTTTCAAACAAATGATGTGTGGCAGCATCATTTACCTGCCATAAAGAAGTGATAACATGAGGAACACCTGCATAATAAAATCCTCTTGCCAGACTGATGAATCCCTCACCGGTTTGTAGTCTGCCAATACCAGTATTGCAAGCACTTAGCACAGCAAGATTGGCCTGCATGGGTGTGGCATAAATTTCATGAAGTGTAATGGAGCTATCCGTAAATTCTATTTCTGGCACTGCGGCAGTACTATTTGCAAATGCATGTGTGGCCAAATGAATAAAGGATACTGTATTGCAGTAGCTACGAAAGTTACTTAGTGATGCGTCATTATTTAAAAAATAATGACCATCTGGCATTTGTTTTTTTATTGCGGCTAGTTCATCTATGGTACCCGGTAGTGCTGCAAATTTGCTATTGCTAAAAACTGGTGCCATGGCCAACATAGTATGCGAAGTATTGGTGGATTGTTCTCTTTGTTTTAGGAGGGTAGCTGCTGAAAATGCATAACTGATATTACAGATTTTTATAAAATATGGTAGCGATTTCAACAACACTGAATTGCTTTGTTTATACAACAAGCTTTCAAAGGGCAGCGCAGAAAAAATTCCATCGGGAATAATAATGAGCTTATGGTATGCGGAAGTAATCTGTGCCAAGTCCAATTGATTAAATAAGCTGAAAGCTTCATGTTGAAAGGCTTTGGGGTTAGTAGCTATGCTGTCCTCTTTTGCAAAAAAAGAAAGATAGCTATGCACGGAGTGTAATACGCTACTGTCGTATTTTGAAAAAAGCATATTACCATCATTCGAAAAAATAAAAGTGTAAATACCCGTCGCTCCGCTAAAGAACTCCAGTAATGCTTCATCATTTTTTTTTAATACTTGGTGCACAATTGCCTGAATATTTATTGTGTCGCTACTTTGCAATAAACTTTTATAGGCTGGGTTATCTTTTAGCAACAATGATGAAGCCTGTAATAATTCATTATCTGTTTTTTCTTTTTCTTTTTTTAGTTGAATAGATGATGCATCTCTTTCCAGTTCGGCAAGTACAATATTTTTTTCCAAGAAGGAGGTTTTGAGTTGTAGGTTTTGGAGTCGTTTATAAACAGAGTCTCTTTGCAGTAAACTATTAGCGGCAATATTTTTTTTAAGCGACTGTAGTAATACAATTGCCTTATTACCTTCTGAGTATTCAAAAGCTTTTTGTGCCCATAGTTTATCATTAGAATTCTGGAAAAGGGAATAACAGAATGCAATTGCTCTTTCGCTGCGTTTGCGGCTTTCATCTAGCAAAGCAATTTTACTATCATCATACGTATAGTTTACCAGAAGTTTATTTTCTACGGCAAATGCCAGATCAAAACAACGTAAAACAGCATTGGCATATTGCAGCAAGCCAGTTTCAGTATATTTCATTATAAAGGCTGATGCAAGGGTATCTGCACAGGCTTCAATCGTATTTTCTGCATAGCGTTTGCTGAGCAGGGGAAGCGAAAATATATTTCCACTATCCACTTTTGTTACGGTGCGCAGTGCTTCGTGTGCATACTGCAATGTGCTGTCTGTTTGTCCCATATCAAGAAAATTGCCTGCCAAGGCCAAAAGCGTTTTGCCAGTATAGCGGTTAAAAAAATCATAGTTGATCATGGCAAAAGACTGCATTAGGTATTCATTTGATTTCGCATATTGTTTTTCCTCCCTCAGCAGCGCTGCTTTTACATTGAGTACACTGCTTATGCGGTTGCGAATGTCCTTATTGGTTGTGTCTTCCTTATATAATAAATCAAGCGACACATCGAGTAGCGGTATTGCTTCTTGTTTTTTACCTGAATAATAAAGTGCTTCTGCCAGATTTGATTTTAAGTAAGCAATTCGTTGAGGTTGTAGGCTGTCCAGTTGAAGACCAATGCTTGCATACTTTATAGTTGAATCGTAAAGATGATATTCATTAAAAAAAACAAGTCGATTATTTATATGAGATGCAAATGTGTTTGCCTTTTTTTTATAGGAAATTTTCTTATTTGTTTTCAATAAATCTGATAGCAATGAATAGCCAATATCAAAGTAATGTATCGTTTTATTTTTGTCGCCAAGTATATTGTATTCAGTACATAAACTATTTACACAGTTTATAAGTTTTATGCTGTCATTGGTATTATGCAATGCAGTTTCTAAAAGTGTTACTACAGTATCATTATAGTCAAAAGTATAGTTAGCAATAGCAGCAGTATAAATAATGGATATAAATTTTTCTTTTGCTAATGAATCCATACTCGCCCTGCTTTCTAATGATGTTAGGTATAAGGCAAGTGCTGCAGTTGCTTTATATTTCTGCCAGGCGTTTAAAGAATCTGTAATTGTTTGGCAGAGTGATAAATATGCAATGAGGCTATCTTTGGGTTTATCTACCTGACCAATATTTATGGCCGACATAACTAGGCTGTCAGCGTTTTTATCAGCAAAATATTTCTGCAAAATGGGCAGTTGCTTTTCATTCCTGCTTATGCATGAAGATAAAATTAACAGGCCATAAAACAGCGTAGCATACTTCATAAAAAGCCTTAGATTCAGGAGTGAAAATAAGGCTTTATTGAAACTAAGAAATATTTATACTTTATCGTTGTTGTTTCTGCGTCTTGTCATCACATAAATTGTAATGATAGCTCCAACGATTAAAACCCACCACCACCAGCAAATGCCTACCCATTTGGTACAATGTCCACAATTTATGCATGGCTGGGGCTTAATGTCTGTAGAATCAACTGGCATTGCGCAACTGCAATAGGTAGTGTCGCTACACTTTGAATACCATGAGCGGGCAATGTTGGTTGGTATGGGTGGTTGATCATTAGTGCCCGGTGGTGCAGCATCTGTGAAAATGATTTCAGCATGTGCATTCAAAATATCTGGAGTTTTTGCAGTAGTAGCTTTTACAGTAAAGAAAATATCGCCCATAGTAGCAGGATTTACAAATGCATTGAATGCATTGTTTGTTCCTAATAAATCACTTGCAGTAGTATTTCTTCTTTTTATGGTGAGCTCAAACATATTTTGACCTTTATCATAATTTGTAAGTTGAATGTCCATAACAGTATTATCAGCATATCTGCATTTGTTTAAATCGAGTTGAATATTATTTTTGTTCAAATCTATGCCCTGCGGCAAGAATACCCTTACTTTAACTTTATTAGCATCACCGGCACCTATATTTTGATAGTGAATATGGTAGTCAAAGTTCCTTGGAATTTTTGGAAGGTTCATGCAAACAGGATATTGTGTGATGTAATTAGGATCGTGGGACTTAAAGTAACTCATAGGAGCTGTTTCATACTCTGCCAATTTTGAAAAACTGCTATTTGGAGCAGTGCCTGCTCTTTGTATTAAAACCACTTTTAAACCAGTACTACCCCCTGATGCCAATACACTTTTTACAAACATGCTGAGAAAAACATTTTGTTCATAGGTATGCTTATCTCCAATCTTAATGAATACATAATTGTTAAAATAAGTACCGGTATTATAAGTGGATGAAAAAATTGAATTATAGATGGTTGAATTTGTGAATCCAGTGGGAATTGAGGCTACTATGCTTTCATTGTGATGAGGTCTGAAACTCGATAGAAAATGACTATTATTAGCACTCTGTTTTAATATTTGATTTGCACTAAATGGATTAAAAGCATCATTTCTATATAGAAAAGCAATATACAATTCTTTGTTATTTTCTCCATTATAATCAGCTAATATTTGGTCGTCGCCAAGCTTATAGGTTATTGCCATGCACATGGTATCTTTTGCTACTATGTCATAAACATTTGTAGTGAGGGCAATATCATTTCCGGAGCCGCTAAGTAGTGTTTGAGGAGCTCCACTGTTATTGCTATTGATTTGTGTGTCTGAGTTATCTCCTTGCGCAAGCGCAATACCTGTAATTGATCCCCAAGGTTGTGTATAAAATCTTGAGGTGGTTAAGATGCTTGAGTCATACAAATTATTAACGACTAATAAGCTAGTTTTTGATGTGCCATAACTAGGATTTATGTAATAATTTCTTAAGACCCTTGAGGTTGTAGGATAGGTTGTAAAACCACCATCGCCGTATTCCATCCACATTACACTTTTACCAGCTAACCCTGCTTGTGGACTGTATTGGTTGCCCGCCTGATGGTTTATAATATTAGCTTGTGGTGTAATTGTAAAAGCATTTGGCGATGATAGGCCAATACCAATTTGATACTGTGCATACAAATTATCATGAATAAAAATAACTAGTAATAGAAAACTTAAAATTGCAATTCTCTTTCTCATAATTTATGATTTTTTGATTCGATAAAAGTGTCTAAAATTTTATAATATTATTGAATTATTTTTCCATTTGCAGATATTATTGCAAAGTGTAGCTTTTTGTTACCCTCTCGTATCAATTTTTTTATATGGCTGTTCAACATCCGGATATAAGATATATCAATGCATTGATAGAAAATAATGCAGCATTGATTGATGAGATCTATCAAAAGTTTTCGGGAACTATAAAGCGCTATATACTCAAAAACAATGGCAATGCGGATGATGCAGCAGACATCATGCAGGAGGGGCTTATGGCTGTATATCGCAAGGCAATAGTTTCAGATTTTATTCTTTCCTGTTCTTTTGAAGCATTTCTTTTTTCAGTATGCAAAAAATTATGGTTGATGCAGTTGCGAAAAAAAGCCATACATAGGGTAACAAATATTGGCGATATGCAATATGATTTAAAGGAAGAGGACATTCAGCAAGCATCCATAGCAGCAAATAGTACTGGTAAGTATAATTTGCTTGAAACTTGTTTTGAATTGCTTGGCCCATCCTGTAAGGAAATATTGAGCATGGCATGGAAAGGTAAAGCACTTGAAGAAGTGGCTGCTATGTTAAACATTACTTATGCATACATTCGCAAAAAGAAAAGTGAGTGTACTGGCAGGTTGGTTGAAATGATTAAGTCTTCTCCTGAGTATAAAAACCTGATTTGGTAAATGAATGAAGAACAATATCATATTATTGAATTATATCTATCCAACAATTTGAGTGATGAGGATAAGGAGCAATTTGAAGCGGCACTTCAAACGGATGCCGAGCTTGCAGAACGTTTTCGGATATATAAAATGCTCAATAATGATATGCCTGTATTCATTGAGGGCAAAGAAAAAGATGAGGCATTAAGAAGAACAATTCTGCATAGTGCTCAAAAAAATTTCAGTAGGGATCAACCTAAACTTCCATTTATCAATAGAACTCGAGTAGTGTGGTTCGCAGCTGCTGCAAGTGTTGTTATCATCATTTCTACAATGCTATTGAACATTGAGAAAAATTTATCAGAAGCGGAGTTATATGCACAATATGCGGATACCTCAAATATTTCTTTGATAGCAAGAGACACTGTTTCTCAAAAAGAATTAAGTGCTGCAACTGGCTTTTATAATAGCCATGATTTTACATCAGCCATACCTTTCCTTGAAAGCGTTTTGCAAAAAGATCCTTCCAATTTGAAGTTTAAAATAACGCTGAGTAGATGTTACATTGAAGTCGAAAATTATGAACAAGCGGAAATCTATCTCACTCAAATAGCAGCTACTGAATCTGCCTATAAATATGAAGCCGCATGGCTACAAGCTTTATCTTTACTCAAGCAAAAGCGAATAGATGATTGTAGAAATATATTATCAATAATACCTGTTGAGTCAAGCTACTATAACAAAGCAAAAGCCTTGATAAAAAAATTAAAATAAAAACGGCATTTTTGTTTTTATCTATACATACATCCGTTGGTTAGCATATAATGAAACTTCAGATCTATAATGTAAGTATATATGCAGGGTGTTTTATTTACAGATAAAGCTACCTCAATCCTTTAGGTATCTATACTTTTTTAAAAGACACACATTCGGCCAATTCCTTTTCGGTATAAGCAAGTCCATATTGTTTTAATACATCATCAGGCACACCATCCCAGTTATTGGGTTGATTACCTATATAACCAATATCTTTCCAGCCTATTTCTGTGCTATAAAAACCTGTGGCAGTAAGATTGCGCATCAGGTTGAAAAATGCAACACCTTGTTTCATTTCTGGTAGTGCTTTTTCGGGATAGGCAATTGCGTCAACTATTTCAATTTGCTGCTGGCTACTGCATTGTGTAAATGCATTGTTATATTTTTTGAAACATTGCATATTGAGCCAACTCAATCCGCCACGCATGGGCAATTGATGATCGGGCATATCATTTACAATAAAATCTATAAATTCTGGCACTTTAGCGTCTGTGGCATTCCCGCTTACCTCATCTTTAGGAATGATGATATCTGCAAGCACTGCTATGGTGGCCATTTCTTCGGGAGTAAAATAATGTAAATTTTGTAAAACAAAATTTTGATTCTGGAATATTCACAAATATCGTGTCTACAAATGAGGAGATTGAAAAAATAAAATCTCAAATTCAAACAAATGACGCAATAATAGACCAAGCAGAAGTTGCGCTTGAAGAACCCATTGAAGGAACGATAGAAGGAGATCTTGAGTTTTCTGGACAAACAATGCAAAGAACTGGCGATGAACTGGTAACATATCAAAACAAAGCAAGAGAGATAATAGAAAAATACCAAGAATTAAATAGAGGGCTTCTACAAAGGTTAAATGAACTTCAAAACGTTATCAGTCCAGAATTTATAGAAAAAATAAATGCTGGAAGTCCTTATGAAAGTCAATACATTGCAAATT
>CALAGJ010000083.1 GCA_937892395.1 uncultured Parafilimonas sp. | reverse complement strand
GATTTTGCTAATGATAATAGTATTTATTTTGGGGTGATTAAATCAGTACTTCTAATTTTATTATTTCGGCAAAGCATTTATTTTAGCAAAAAAAAATTACGATGGATCAAATAGAAAATCAAAACACAGATCAACAATCCATTCCTGTATTTCAGAATGACCCATTTATGGTATTAGTATTAGGCTTTATAACATGTGGGCTTTATCTAATATATTGGAACATTAAAGCTGCGCAAGTGATGAATGCCGTAAGCAATCGTGAAGTCATTTCCCAACCAATTGCAATTTTTGCAGGTTGTTGCTTACCAGTGAATCTCTATTTTTATTATTTGGCTGGCAAAGAATGTTTGCCGGAAATTTATAAACGTATAGGTGAACCTCAAAAAGACCAAGGAACTTTACTGTTGGTCTTAGGATTCTTCGTACCAATGGTTTCAGCAATGATTGTACAAGGTGATATCAACAAACTCTATAAGTAGTCAAACTTATAACAAATTACTTGGCATAGCTGGTGCTAGTATTACACTGGCATTTCCTTACTATCTGCATACTTTGCATACGGGCAATGAAATGCTACAAAAGCAATCCCTATGTCCCTTTAAAATGCTTACAGGTTTTCCCTGCCCGGGTTGTGGTATTACAAAATCTTTGATGTATTTATATGAAGGCGAATGGAAAAAAAGTATTGAGCAGCATTTGTTGGGGCCATTTGTGGTAGTGTTTTGTGTTGCAATAATTGTTTTACTATGTGCTGAAATAATAACTGGAAAAAATTTTTTAAGAAAATGGCTATACAGTGTGAAAATTGCCTATTCACTGGGCCTAATATTGGCAGTATATCATTTTATAAGACTTATAGTGTACATAGAAAGCCACAACCTCAAAGAAATAATTGAAGCATCTATTTGGAAGTAAAATTTTGATTTTTACTTATCTACTAATAAAATTTGGTTCTTTCACTTTTTTGAAAGTGACTGCATTGAGATTTGAAAATAATCTAATGCTGAAATATTTGTAGAAAGATTAGGGTGTTTCAATAAAAAATGTCTCTATTATTTGCTATTATTGCACTTCATTTAAATAAAATTTATGAAAATTAACTCTACTGTTAAGAAATTAAGCCTGTTTTTTTGCTTATTTATTTTCATTGCGCACAGTGCATCTGCCCAAAAAAAATATAATATAGTATATATAGGTATAGATGATATGGGTACCACGTTTGACGCTTATGATTTTTCATTGGTTCAATGCCCAAACATTGCAAGGCTTGCATCACATGGCACGTTTTTTAAAAGGGCCTACACGATGTTTCCATTATGTAGCCCAAGCAGAACGAGTATGTTGAGTGGCAAAAGGCCAGATGCCTCGGGAGTAGTTGACAACGATCGACCAGTAAAAGAAGCATTGGGTCAAGATTTTGATTTTTTAAACGAATTTATGCATGATGCTGGTGGCTACAGAACCATACAGTTCGGTAAAGCAATCTGTGAGCATGAAGCAGAATTGACATGGGATTCAGTAGCACCAAGAGAGCGAGACGGTACAAATGGCGGACTTGGCTTTAAGCCCGCATGGTGGATTGATAGTTCATTAACTCCTTTAGATGAAAGAGAAGGTGGAATATATGTCTCTGGTGTAAATAACGCTTTGAAGCATCCGATATCATATCCATATTTTTATAATTTAGGCCTATCCACGCACAATGCATTTGTGCCTAGTTTAGAAACATGGAATATGATTGGCGATCCTGCAAATCCGAAATTATTACCAGTTGATAAGGATGGTACCTTAACTGATATTATTGGTAATGGCTCTGGAAATATTCCTTTACCTGTCACACCTATTGGTGATAAGGATGATATTCCAAAATTAGCTTGGAAAAGCCCACTACTAAGTTATACCGAAGATTGGCAGCGTGATTTAAGACATGCCTACTATGCTGAAATATTAGAAGTGGATTATCAACTGGGCAGAGTCTTGGATCAATTAGATAGCCTCAATCTTTGGGACAGCACCATTGTTGTTTTTTTCTCAGATCATGGTTTAAACCTTGGAGAACATGAAGGAAACTATTTAAAAATGACTTTATTTAATGAAACTTTACAAGTGCCACTTATTATAGCGGCACCTGGATATGCTGGTGGAAATATTTCAAATGAATTGGTAGAGTTGGTAGATGTATTTCCCACACTTACAGAGTTAACAGGTGTTAGAGACACTATAACAAGAGAAGGAAATAGTTTAGTACCGCTACTAGAGAAAACGAACATAACTTGGAAATCAGCAGCACATCTGCAAATATCAAAAGAAAACAAGGCTGTTAATGATACAGTAATGGGCAGAGCTGTATATACTGATCGCTATCATTATAATAATTGGCAAGAAGGTGGCGAAGAATTATATGATAGAATCTTAGATCCATTTGAATACACAAACCTTGCTGTAAATCATCCTGAAGCTCTTGACAGTTTAAATAAAATGAGGTTATTATTTAATCAAGGTTGGGCTGCACATCAGCCTCCATCCTATACAAAATCAGTTTTCTACAAAGACAATGATGGTGATGGATATGGTAATATCGCTGATTCTATCTCACGTTATTTTTTACCTACCGGGTATGCTACGCTAAAAGGAGATTGTAATGACAATGATGCACTTGTTAATCCTGGTGCTAAGGAAAAACCTTGTAATGGTAAAGATGATAATTGCAAAAACGGTATTGATGAAAACAGGCCCACTCCTACTATTACTGCATTGGGCAGCTTGGATATTTGTACCACTGGGTCTGTACAGCTAAGAACAAATACAGGTGCGGGATATACGTACAAATGGAAAATAAATGGTAACATAATACCCGATGCAAATCAGCGCACTTATACTGCAACAAATGTTGGAAATTACAAAGTAGAAATAACCGCTCCAAATGGCTGCAGCAATGAATCAAATGCTACAAAAGTTACCTCTTCTTGCGACGCAAAAAAAACGCTTGAATCCGATTTTGCAAAAACAACAAGCCTGGGTTTGACAGTGAGGCCAAACCCTGCTCAAAATCACTTTTTAGTTGCACTGCATGCACTACAATCAGGAAAATCAGTACTCAGAATAATTAATGCTGCAGGTATAGAAGTGTATAAAAAACTTTGTGTCATACAAAAAGGTGATAATAATATTCAAGTTGATACAATTTTAGAGTCAGGTATTTATCAAATAACAATCAATGGTATGCATACATCACTTATAATTGAATAATAAAATTAGTTAAATGAAATACTCTAAATATTGGGTACTTGCGTTTTTGTATTTTTCTATAAGCGCATGTACTAAAGAAATTAAAAATAAGGAGCTGCAAAATCAATCTACAAATGAATCAAATGCAGCTACACAACCAAACATCATATTAATAGTAGCAGAAGATTTTGGTTATGAAATTCCAACATGCTTAGGAGGCCAATCATATCAAACCCCAAATATTGATAAACTGGCATCACGAGGTATGCATTTTAGCCAAGCCTACAATCATCCTGATGGTTTTCCAAGTAGGTTAGCTATTTATACTGGCAAATACAATTTTAGAAATTATCCTCGTTGGGGTTTGTTACTGCCCGAAGAGAGTACTATAGCCAATATGCTTCAAGACAATGGATATAAAACATGTGTTGTTGGTAAATGGCAAATGGACAATGGGGGCGAAAGTATATTGGAAGCTGGTTTTGAAAAGTATAGGATATTTCTACCATACAATTCTGACTATCAAAAAAAGAGTCGTTATAAAAGTCCTAAATTATATGAAAATGGCGACTATATGCCCGAAGCAGCAACCGCTGGACTATATTCAGAGGACCTTTTTTATGATTATGCTTCCAAATTTATAGACTCCAATAAAAACAACCCTTTCTTTCTTACTTATGCCAGTTTAGTTTGTGGTCAACCATTTGTGCCATCTCCAGATCATCCAGATTATGCAAGTTGGAATCCTGATACAGATGATAAAAACAGAAATGATACCAGTTATTTTGCAAGCAATGTATCTTATCTTGATAAAATGGTAGGTAGGTTTATGAATAAATTAGATTCATTGAATCTAACAAGGAAAACATTAATACTTTTTGTAAACGACAACTCCACAATGGAGAAGGTAATCTCTCAATTTAGAGGTCAGACTGTTGTTGGAAATAAAACAGAAACGAATCGTGCAGGTACACAAAGCCCTTGTTTTGCTTATTGGCCTGGCACTATTAGTCATAAAATTTCTCCGGCACTTATTGATTATACTGATATATTGCCAACACTGGCTGATGTAGCTGGAATTCCTGTACCCACGAATTATGGCACTCTAGATGGCGTTAGCTTTTATGACAATATGATAGGTGTACCTGGCACGGACAGAAGCTGGGTTTTTTGCCATTGGGATAATGAGCCTGATGATCCAACACCAGTGGTTCGTTTTATTAATAATGAGACGTATAAATTGTATGATGAACCACCAGCCTATGGCAGATTCTACAATATAAAGCGGGATATATATGAATTAAATAACATTCCTTTTGAGCAGATGACAGCAAAAGAAAAAGCAATAAGAACTGCCTTCATCAATCAGTTACTACTCCTGCATAATTAAAATCTAATCAAACATTTTATAAAAGGCTACCTTCATAACAGGTGGCCTTTTTTATACATTATGAAACAATTTTTATATGCCTTTTTAGTCTAATTCGGGTTCAAATTTTTGTTATCACTAAGAAAAAAAAAGCGATACCAGAATCCCAAAAAAGTCATTAGCCTTTTTCAATTAGGGTAATTGGAAAGTTGTATTAAAATTTCATAGTCCTGTAAACCATTCTCTTCGTTTCATAGCATGTAAACCTGTCGTAGGATTAATCACAAAAAACTGTCAACTATTTTCAGAACGAGGCACATTTATAGGAATTTATGCTTGCCATAATGCACAATCTAACTATTTATTTTACACAATAAAAAAACAAGTTAATTAATTGATAAAAAGGATAATTGAAATTTTTTTTAAAAAATATCATTCATTTGTAAACTTGCGTATGCTCACAAGTTATGTGCTATTTTAAAACGACACCATTCAACAAATGAAACTGTTTGACAAAATATTTAAATCTAACAAGATAGAGCCAGCCGATTTGACAACGATAACACGGACAGAAGTTCTTGAAGAGTTTTCTATTCATGGGATTATACACAATATGCAGTATCATTTTACTGACTTGCAAGTGTATAGTGACGGACTTATTTCCTGTTGGGAAATGGTTGACTTATCTATGTTCAAAGACAAGTTAAATAAAGGTTGGGTTGTCACATCAATTCCAGACGGAGAAGCTATTTCTATTTTTAGTTTAGGACATTGGAAAATTGAGCAAGGAGAATGGAAACACACAAAAGAAACTCTATATGATTATGTTTACTCATTAGTGAAGAAACTTAATCCAACACTTAAAAATTTACACAATTATAATGGCAATAATTCAAAAATGGTAGGTAAAGCAAATGTTGCAAAACATTTTATACCGACACCTAAACCTTATCATTTTGACGACCCGAACTCTTTTTTCCCTAATAGAATTAATGGCGAGAAATTTCATTTCTTTTACAGAAATGACGACAATAAAACTTATTTAGCAGAATTATCTATTTACAAGAGTGGGAACATTGAGATAACTAATTTACCAAAAAAGAAAATTTACAAATTTGAAGATTTAGATAACCTAACTAAAAACGGAACACTAACAACAGATTTGAAAATTGGAGAAACTGTTACAATTTTGAATTTAGGCTCTTTTAATGTTGTTTCAGGAAGTGGTGTTGATATTAAATTCAAAATGAGCGAGCTAATTGACAAGTTCAATGAATTAAACGGCAGAGAAAATAGTATCGCAAAATGTGCAAGAATATTTGAGGAATACAAACGAAATCCGACAAAAAAATTGAGAGATGAATTAAAAGATGCATATGAAGCAGTTCCAGAACATCAAAGAATTTTTGTTGGGACAATGGACACAAAAGATTATGAAGTTCGTCAGGTAATTTATGGCGACATTGTGAAAAAAGAATGGGAAGATGACTATGGTTATGAATATCCTTATGATGATATGCCAAAACCAATTGACGAATGACAATAAAAACAGCACATAATAACTAAGCTTTCGTTGCGGCCCACGGCCGAGTAATGATCCCTACACAGTGTAGGGAGAACGAAACCGTGATCTTCGCTTTTATCTTCTATT
>CALAGJ010000082.1 GCA_937892395.1 uncultured Parafilimonas sp. | reverse complement strand
TATAAGAGATAATGGAATTGTACTTATTGAAAATTTAAAAGTGCTGCGATAAAATTTTAGGTGCTGCCTATTACATTAATATTTACTACAAAATATCATAATCAATTATATGTTTTTCTCTCAAAAATTTCGTTTGCTGCTGCTGTACATGGTATTCATTTCATTAATCATATTCAGCTGTCAAAAAAAGATAGAGAACAACATTTCTGTCATTGATGACAATCCCATTGATGATGATACCATTGGTACTGTAGTTGACTTTGATACATCGCTGACCAGATTTTATTCTGATATCAATACTTTTGGTCTTTATATTGGCAAAACAGGCCCTACAGATGCAATTGAAGACATGACGAATTTTAGGGTCTTAGAAACACTTAGAAGAGATTCTGCTATAGCTTGTGCAAAGCGTATGAACTCAAGATATATCAGACTAAATATCAACAAAGATTTATGGGATAATGGTGGTGAAGGGAAAAAGTCCTTTTTAGATTATTGTCTTGCATCAAGAGACGCAAATCTTGGTGGTGTAGTAAATATAAACTACCATGAAAGTGATTTTTCTACCCCTGAAGAATTTGCAACACCAGCAGAGTACATTCCTTTTTTAACGGAAGTACTTGATAGCATGAATGCCAATAGGTATAGGCCGTATATTATTGTAGTAGAAAATGAGGAGTTCAATCCCACTCAATACCAGATTGATGTATCTACTGATGAAAACATGTATAGGGATATCCAAAAATACATCGACCAATTAGCAGCAGCTGTTCAAACTTGTAATAGCTATGTATGGTGGGATGGCAAAGTAGGTGTGGATGCAACAAATGGTGGATTTTTACCAAGGGATATGTGCTATACAGTGTGGAAATGGCTACGTGATGATAAAGATGAGAAAGCATTGGCGGAGTATTTTGGAACGAATGCTTTTTCCCCTTACCAATATGACCAAATTGACAAAACTGTAATACCAAGATTTGCAGATGTAAGGACTAAAATGAACGTATATATCACAGAAAAAATGAATGAAATACCAATGAAGTATGTAAACTATCATTGGAATGAACCTTCTCCTATGAGAGGTTGGAGCGAGGATTTAGAAGGAGGCACTCCTGCCGATTTTGGAATATCTCCAGACAGTATAGCAGAAGGAGTACTTGACTTAGCGATGTTATACTATCATGATCGAATGCCGAATAAACTCTTAATAACAAATGAAATGTATATAATCACATACTCTATACCCCTGTTTACACAAGTTTTCAATAAAATGATTGAGCACCCATACTTAGCAAATAATATCGCAATTTTTTATGACGCAGATAGCGGAGATTTTTATAGATCAAAAGGCTTTCATAATACTTTTCCAGGCAATGGCATACAGTTTAGCTACAGTCTAAGATCTACAGGTATTGAACTAAGCCGTAGGTTGCAAAACTTAAAGTAATGTTATAAACTATTGAAAATGATTGAATGCAGGTTTTGCAGAAAAAAGGTTTTTAGAGGAATGAAATGTATTCATTTACAGCACTTTCAAATGTAATTCAAATTGTTCACTATTTATTTAGCCAAAAATTAGCCTCACCTATTTGACTATATTTCATATCGGCTTATGTTTTCGGAGTCAATAGCAAAATATTGGTTCAATC
The DNA here is from genome assembly GCA_937892395.1 of uncultured Parafilimonas sp. Classification (GTDB taxonomy): domain Bacteria; phylum Bacteroidota; class Bacteroidia; order Chitinophagales; family Chitinophagaceae; genus CALAGJ01. The sequence continues at coordinate 20,603 of CALAGJ010000082.1, read as the reverse complement.
ACTTATATGTGTTCTATACAACTTTTCAGAAAAAACAAATTGAAATATAGATGTTTAGTAAATTGCTTCGGGAAGGTAACCGCTCTTTTACCTAAATCTTTTTACTCTAAAATTACCTTCGGGTATGGCTACAAGACTGGAATCGATAGTACCAACTTTTGTAAGATAGTTACCAAAGAATTCTCCTTCGATGGTCTCATCTGTAATTTTTGAAATCTTTGCTGTATATAGCGAAGGCTCTCTGTTTGGTACATTTTCTATACTATGAAAATATTCAAGATTATTTGAACTATCAGGTCGGGTATAAGACACAACCATTTCATAATCGAGGCTATTCGTTTTATATAATCCTATATCCAAAGGGATTGAGTCTTTTTTTCTGATGAGTATATCAAAAGAATAGAATGACTGGGGTTGTTTACCGTTTATCAATAATTTAAAATAACTGCTATCCTCTGTATCTATGCCGTAATCCCCCACCCCATCAAAAGTTAGAAGCCCACTATCTGTTCTAATAGAAACAAAATACTCCGGCCCTGTATCATTCTTTGAGCAAGCATAAAAAACAATAAAAGACAGCATGAAGAAAAGGATGTATTTGACTGGCGTATTCATTTCGCTAAAATTAATTTTATTTCCTTATCATGTTTCTAAAAGGAACAGCATTGAAAAAATATTCAACGGAATAGTGTTCTAAAAACGTGCTGCATTTTGGAATATTGTCCATTTCAATAAAACAATCATTCCCCTTCTCCAGCTCCAAACATATTCTTTTTTTCTTCCTTCTTATTCAATCCAAAATTATATCTCAAATTGACGCCAAATCTTTTGGTATCCGACAATCTGTTGCCAAATGCATTGATAGTTCCTTGCTGAAGGGTAAAGGTATTGTTATTTGTAAAAAACAGGTCTGTCACATTAAGTGTAATCGTAAGTTTCTTCTGCATAAACTGACGATTGATACTCAAATTCAACTGGCCAAAATTTCCCAGTTCATAAAATTGCAACTGTCCATTAAATCTTACAAATCCACTCAAACTGGCCACTGATAAACTTCCAAGTTTTAAAGTGTGGTAGGTAAATAAAGACCAAGATCCTCGCTGAAATGCAAGTGGCTTGTTTTCATACAGTCCTTTGTAATTATTATGATTGTATTGTGCACCAATTACAAAGAAATATTTTCCGCCTGGCGGAATGGCACCCAATACTCGGAGATATGTTTCCTTATTTGTACCTAAATTATCCCATGTGCGATAGGCCACTGTTGCATTTGAATCTGCCTGGTATATAACATTAGTAAAGATATCACTGGTATTGTTGATCCCCACTGCCAAAAGTGGTGTTTCATCAAAGCTAATATTTGCTTCAAAATTTTGGGTAAACTGAGGACGAAGTAGTGGATTGCCCGTTTCAAATAAATAGGCATCTATAAAACGTGGAAAAGGATTCAGATAATCATATACCGGTCTTGTAATGCTTCTTCTATATACAAGGTATCCCCTAATTTCATAACCTGCTATTTTCATTACCTTTTTACTTAAATATATATAAGGAAATAAATCGGTACGATGAATATTAAAATTTGTATCCAATGGCACTAACTGATTGCCCCTCATATTTGTATTCTCTGCTCTTAGCCCAGCTTTAATGATAATATCATCTATTGTTTTTGTACCTTGTATATAGGCTGCATTTATATTTTCATCATAATTGAAAGAAGATGTTCTAAATTCATCTGTAACCAAAATACTCTCTTTTAATAATGAATAATTGGTTCTATTTTTAAACTGTTGTACAGTCGATTTCAAACCAGCCTCAAGTGTGTATTTATGTTTAAATTTTAGTTTAAGGTCTGTTTGTGCTGCTCCAAAATGTCTATCATTCCGTATAATTCCATTGCCTGACTGCTCAGGCAATGCAGGTAGTTGAAATAAAGTATTATACAACTGCTCTGTGCTTCCCTTATTGAAGTTATAAGTAAAATCAGTTGTCCATTCACTACCCAAGCTGTCTATCTTATTTTTCAGATTCACACTATTGTTGATATTGAAGGTATGACCATCATTAGAAACATTGTTTTCATTGTTTGATAAAATAAAATCATCTGCTTGTTTTCTGATGGAATTTATATTCTTAGTAAGGTTTTCAAATGTATTGTAAGTAATACGTGCATCATAACTTATCTGCCATTTGCTACTCCATTCATAAGTAATACCACCGCCTACATAGTAGTTAATACCGGGGTAAACTGTAAGTGCATTTTGTTGTAATAAAGTATCAGCTGCAAATACCCGTGAAGTATTTATTTCATCATACGTTTTACGGTGAGACACAGAGAGGTTAATATAGCTGGTAGTAGCACCATTATTATTGTTGAGATTGATATTTGAAAATTGGTTGCCATATCGTCCTTGATTCATACCCAAAGATGCACTTCCAGTAAAACCAATTTTAACTCCCTTCTTCAATATTATATTTACTACACCACCACTACCAGAGGCATCATATTTTGCAGATGGTGTACGCAATACTTCCATTCTTGCAATAGCAGTAGGTGGCAGATTTTTGAGCATTGTGGCAATATCTGCTGCACTCATTTTCATTTCTCGTCCATTGATTAGAATGGTAGCCGGTGATGTACTGGCTATATAAATATTTCCATCCTGATCGGTAAAAAGACCCGGTGTTTTTTCCAATATTTCATAAGCATTTGTACTTGCTGCCGCAATATTCTCCGGCTCTATAATTGTTTTATCCTCCTCCTGACGCATCAAAGGCCTTTTGCTGGAAACGGTTACTGTTTCTAAAGTATTTTTTGAAGGTGTAAGTGCAAATAAAAATTCTTTTTTTCCAGTAATGATAAGCTTTTGAAGTGGTTCGTATGATATGGATGTAGCAGTCAATAGATACTGCCCCGCATCTTTTACAGCAACAATGACTTTACCCAAACTATCCGTAACAGCATTATATTTTTTTGTAGAATCTTCACGCCAACTAAGGTTTATTGTAACAGATGCAACGGGTGCATTATTGTCTGTTATACATTTTATTATTATTTCCTGCTGCTGTGCATTTGAATAAAGTTGTAGGCTACAAGCTATAAGAATTAAAAGAAATTTTAAGCAATTCATGTGAGCCAAAGAAAAGCATTTCGTTGTGGGATAAAGTTAAAATTACCAAAACGCAAGTCAGAAATATTTTCACTTTTCTATTTATCTGAAACATCAAAATAAAACAGATTATTTACATAAATTTCATGTAGTATATCACCTATAAATACAAGTATCCAGCATGTGAAAAAAAAACTGTTCAGAAATTTGGTGAATTGTTTGGCAACTCCTTACCTTTATCCCACAATTGAGCACAGAGAAATCTAAATAATTGATTGCATGTGCCACCTTTGGAAGCATTGGTTTTATAAGAATACAGGCTGTAGCGGTAGTTTTATAAATCTAATGCTTTCGCTTTATAAGCCCCTCCCACTTATTTCTTTTACGTAAGCAGCGTTGGCTTTGAGCATAGTTTTTCCTTCTTTAAATGTCATGTAGGGCATATTCAATCTTTTATGGTTCATGATGCTTATAGTTGAAAGATATTGCCAATGTCTTACGATTTCTTTCCAAGCAAAAAAGATACTATGTTTTGGGTCATAAATATGAGTGGGTTCACTACCTGCACCATTTAATTCTATGATGGAAAAATCCTTTAATTGTTTTAATGAATCCAAATCCTTGTAGCGTAGATCAATTCTGCCAAAATAGAATTCAGGCAGGCGATTGCACATTTCATTTATTGCATCATGAAGTGCTTCATCTGCTTGATGCGATATATCAATAAACTTTGAACCCCTTGCATGATTGCCATAAGGCACTATTTCCTTTTTTTCACCCAAAGAAGGTACTTCATACATTAAGTCTGGAAAAGATTTTTTCAAGACAGGCAATTGCAATTTGAATCTTTTTTCTGCTGATAGTAAGGACTCAATATTACTAACTCCATCACCGGTTACGGTTAAAAATTCTTTGCCCACTATACCTGTAATTTTTCCTTTGTCCTCACCAGGTATTTTACAAAAAAATATCCCTATCTCCTCTTCAAATGATACATAATCCTGTATCAAAAAATCAACTTTACTCTGTTCTATATAGGCTATTAGCGTTTCATCATCTTTAATCCTTTTTACACTCATGCCTTGCATGCCAATATTTGGTTTTGCAATAATTGGATAATGGATCTCGTTCAGTTTTATTTGTGCTAAAACCTCCTGCGGTATGCTGTTTTTTTCAAAAAATAATGTCGTTGGATAATACTCCTTTGGCATAATATCATAAATGGCTTTTTTACTCTCCATTAAAAATCCGCCATTTTCGATCAGGGGATTGGAAGTATTAAAAAAAAACACAGCCCTTGCTTTTAAGCAATACCAAAACCATATAGGATATAATGGGCCATACACCACATGAAAGGGCCAATATTCCCAATGTAATAATCGAATAAAAAAAGGGTGATTAAATACTTTATTAAGCATGCACTATAGGAGTAGTAGCAGTTTGAAATGATAATGTATTTGTATAATAACTATTGTCCTGCAAATCGTGATATTTAATAAATGCATGCTCCTTTGTGTGCACTATTTGAGTTACACTTACCGTAAGTATTTTACCATCTCTATTCATTCTAAAATCATTATAGGTATCTCCATTTCCTCCAAACAAGTGAAACTGAAATACCTCATCAGGAGATGGGTTTGGATTTTTTTCTAACCACTCATAAAACCATTGCTTTCTTTTCTCAGATACAATTGCGTCATACAGTGTAGCCGATGACCATATATGTGGCTGCTCCATATCAGGATACGCACAATGTTTCCGCTCTCCGTCCCATCTACATTCTACCAATTGATTTTGCTGTAGCATTATCAAAGTAAATGGCTCCGTGTTGAGCAGATCTGCATCTACAAAAGCCTTGAGTGGTTCAGAAGCATCCATTATTTCTAGTAGCACAAGTCCACGGCTTTTTGTATGGTGCGGTTGAGGTTCATGTTTTACAAAACCTCCATTTAGCAATATACAGGTTTTACCATTTGCATGCACAACAGCCCATGTACCACCTTTTGCACTATCTTTTGGATACATTAAACTGCCATACTGTGCGGGTGGAATTGCTCTTGGCCTTAGAGATTTTTCATCTCTATTACTGGTAAGGATAATTTGCTGCCTACCGGGTATAAAACTTACTGTGCACATTGATTCCTGTACTTGATTGTAGAGGTTGCTACTCCAAATCCTTCAGGTACTTGTATATCCGTAACTACACCTAATCCAACTCTTATAAGTGCCATGTGGTGAACCGCATGCTCTAAGTTGTACACCAATTCTCTATAATAATTTGTGTGTATATGCAGGTGAGTTTCTGTATGCTCATCATAGTTAGCTTCAAGTATCAAAGCCTTATCTGCTCGGTCTATACGATTGTATATATCATGCATCATTTGGGTGGCCACCATACGATCGCTTTCAATGCGAATATCTCTTTTACGCTTTTCATAATTTACAACACCATTTTCATAACCATTTTCTAAACCCTGAAAGAGTTCAATGATATGCCTTACATGCTGACCAATAGTAGCATTCATTAGCACAGCACATGGACTGGTGTATTGCTCATTATTTAACTGCTGCAGCGTGTCTGTAAGCTGTACAAAAATGTTTTGAATTGAACTTTTTAATTGCATAATATTTTCTATAACCTTAAAACTGTAAGCGAAAAACATCAATTATTCCGCCTAATATCCTTCCAACACAATACGTTTTTATATTGACGATGGATTTATAAAAACCTTGCAAATGTAAGATAACTTAGCCTTAAGTAAAGCGTTTCAGCCTAATTACACCCAATCATTGGCATAAAAATGTCGGGCAGATTGCCAAAACCAACAAACAATGTAATTTTTTAACATTTGCAGCAAGCTATACAATTAAATCATTTTTTCTTCCTTCATAAATTCTCTCTTTATCCCATACATTAAATCTTCCTGCCTCAGCATAGCACTTCCGGCAGCATGGCAGTGTAAGGCTGCATATTGCATTGCATTTAAAATAGAAGCACCACTCAGTTCATATTTATTGGATATATCTTGCAATCCCAAATCTGCATTGGGCAAAAGAGTAGCAGGCATTACCTTCATCCACAATTGATAACGCTCTGCTGCATTGGGCATAGGAAAATGAATGATGCTATGAAACCTTCTTATAAACGCTTCATCAATATTGCTTTTATAATTACTCGCTAAAATTAATAAGCCAGGGTAATCTTCTACCCGCTGCAGAAGATAACTTATTTCCTGATTAGCATATTTATCATGTGAGCTCTGCACTTGTGTTCGTTTTCCAAATAATGCATCCGCTTCATCAAAGAAAAGTATCCAGTTTTTTGATTCTGCTTTTCTAAATACTGACTCCAAATTTTTCTCCGTTTCACCAATATATTTTGATACAATTTGTGATAAGTCTATACGATACACATCTTTCACAAATTGCTTACCCAGCAGACTGGCAGTAAGCGTTTTGCCGGTACCCGAAGGTCCATGAAATAGTACCCTGAAACCGGGCTTTACTTTTCTTCCCAAATTCTCATCCTTAGCAATTTTTTCATGATGATTCATCCACATCAAAATGTCTTGTATTTGCAAGGTAGTTTGCTTGCTCAGCACCATATCATCCCATATCATGTCCGTATGCAGTTTGCGGGCCGGAAAGTCTAATCCGAATCTTGGATTTGTTTCCTTTTGTAGCAGCAATTTATCTATCCAATCCTGAGCAAGTATCATTCTCCCACTCATGGCAGGTTGCCCTTCGTTAATGTATTCAATCCATAATATGGCTTCTTTGTAAAAAAGATGATGTGCTTCAAATAGTGTATAGTATTGTAACCGCTTCGCGGAATGCATCCCCGCTAGGATAAATAGCACCGTTTCACCTGTAGGCTGAAGATAGCGTTGCTGCTGATTTTTAATACCACCAAACTCCGGAAAATCTCCGCCCTGCGGAAAAAATTCTTGTATAATCTGTTCAAAAAAACCGGGATGGATATGTGGTGCCAAAGCAATTAACAGCACAATAGACTCCACAGTGGTGAATGCGCTATCAAACTCATCATGAAACCACAATTGGCCTAATGATGCCGAATAAGGTTTTAGCCAATCTTCATCTACGGTATCTACGCCATTTTCATAGTATTTTAATCGTTGTTGAATAACAGAGCGTAATATTTCAAGTCCCTCTTTACACTGAAGTTTATTTGATGCTTCCATATCATTTTTAATAGTCAGCAAGGTATTCATTTTAGCAGGGTTAAAAATAGAGAATAAAATTATAAACATTTCATTCAGTTCTCACGGCAACAGATATTACTCCTAACAAAAAAATTTTTAGGTCTGAAGCCAATCAAGGTTAGGATATCAATGACGCTGTATATCACGAAAGAATTACTTCAAACATTTCCTGATTGCTTACTTTAATTGTATTCACAATACATCGAATACAATCAAAACAGAGTTGAGCATATATAGTTATTTTGTTCAGCATTTTACTTCTGCCTCAAGCCTTACATTTGCCTCCAAACGAAATCTTGCGCATGAATAAAGTATTTGAAACTGCCGCAGCTGCCATACAAGATATTGCTGACAATAGCACCATTATGCTGGGTGGCTTTGGGCTCTGTGGTATTCCCGAAAATAGTATTGCAGCCTTATTAGAAAAAGGTGTTAAGGGGCTCACTTGTATTTCAAACAATGCAGGAGTGGATGAATATGGTTTGGGCAGGTTACTCTATACTCGTCAAATAAAAAAAATGATGAGTAGCTATGTAGGTGAAAATGCCGAATTTGAAAGACAAATGCTGAGTGGAGAATTGGAAGTAGATCTTATACCGCAAGGCACACTGGCCACAAGAATAGAAATGGCAGGTATGGGCATTCCTGCATTTTTTACACCCGCAGGTTATGGTACTGAAATAGCTGCTGGTAAAGAAGTAAGAATATTTAATGATAAGCATTACCTAATGGAGTTGGCACTGCATGCGGATTTTGCATTAGTAAAAGCTTGGAAAGGAGATAAATTGGGCAACCTAATTTTTAGAAAAACGACAAAAAATTTTTCTACCTCTATGGCAAAAGCAGCAAACATAACCATAGCAGAAGTGGAAGAATTGGTCGAGCCCGGTCAGTTAGATCCTGATGATATTGATGTGGCCGGAGTATATGTACATAGAATTTATAAAGGTAGCGACTATCTAAAAACTATTGAAAGAAGGACAGTACAATTACAATAAACATAGCACCAATCATTACAATTTTCAAAACCATAATTATAATATTCAACGATGGCTTTAGATAAACATGGGATAGCAAAACGCATAGCGCAGGAGCTGAAAGATGGCATGTATGTAAACTTAGGCATTGGTATTCCAACCTTAGTAGCAAACTATATACCCCATGGTATGACTGTGATATTGCAAAGCGAAAATGGCATATTGGGTATGGGCCCCTATCCTATCGAAGATGCTATAGATGCAGACCTAATAAATGCTGGTAAAGAGACTGTAACCGTAATACCCGGTGCAGCATTTTTTGATAGTGCCGAAAGTTTTGGAATGATAAGAGCCGGCAAAATTGATCTCACCGTTTTAGGAGCAATGGAAGTAAGCGATACCGGAGATATTGCTAATTGGAAAATACCTGGTAAAATGGTAAAAGGAATGGGTGGAGCGATGGATTTAGTAGCCAGCGCAAAAAATATCATTGTAGCTATGCAGCATACAAATCCAAAAGGGGAAAGTAAATTATTACCAGCATGTACACTTCCCCTTACAGGCATGGGTTGTGTAAAAAAAGTAGTATCCGAATTGGCATTTCTCGATATTACACCAAATGGTTTTCTACTGCGTGAAAGAGCACCCGGTGTATCCGTTGAAGAAATCATTGCAAAAACAAAAGGAAGATTAATCATAGAGGGCGATGTACCCGAAATGATATTGTAGATGCTTAAAAAATGAATCTCAAATCTATCTTATTACTACCCTGTACTGTGCAATAAAAATGCTCAATTTTAAGATTGAAAATAAAACAAAAGCATTGATGGTAAAGGTGCATCCGCAAAACAAATCATATCAGCTCGAAAAAAAATTGGAAATCTAACTGGAGAAATTATTCCCATTCATGAAGCAAGAAAAAGGGCATCAGCCACCAAACGTGTTGCTATGGTAGAAGTTTGGAGATGGCAGAGCATTAGATGCCAGTGTGGCTTCCAATGAACTTAGATACATCAACCATAGTTGCCAGCCAAACACTTATATGAGAGTATGTTTTTGTTTGGTGGAATTTTATAGCCTTCGGCAAATAAGAAAAAACGAGAAACTTACTTGCAACTACGGGCCTACACATCATATTGGAAAACTAAAATGCAGGTGTGATACTAAAGGTTGTATCGGATTTTTGTAATACCAACATGTAGTATTGAGATGCTTTTTTAACTTCGCCAAAGCGATTTTAAATGACGAATAAATAAGCCAATATCAACAACTCAATTTTGTATTCGATGTCCAAAAGAAGAAATGAAATATTGCACAGCGAAGGAAGATATTTCAGATACTTCAGAGTCTTTAATGAATGTCTTGGCTGGATACAAATTGTAGCATCTCCGTTCTTAATGGGACTCATCATTGGTGCTATCATTTATTACTCAAACCAAACTACAGTAAGATTGTGTGTAGGTGTCATTATAGCAACAACAGGACTCATCATTGGTATGTTTTGGGCAACTAAATATTATAAGGGTGGCGGAACAATTTCTTTTATTTCCAAAAATTTCCTCAACGGAAATCATTGATGATAGAATTACAACATCTAAAGGTTTAGAAGATCAAGACTTTAATAAAAAGAATGAGTAATCAAATATTCATACTAAATTAATTTCAATACCTCAATCCATAAAAACACCCTTATAAAGCATTTGGTATTTTATCAAATAGTCGATACATGAATAAATCAATACTACACTGAGGAGGATAAATTTAGTTGAGCCTGCATGTTGGTAAGCAATTTTATTCTGAACAAACCACAGTATTGACTTCATTTACTCAATTGACAATCCGAAAAAAAAACTACAAATTATAAAACAAATAGTTGTATTTAAAAGCCATTCCGAAACTACTCTACCACTTTTTCAACCCTCGTAATTCTGCCATTGCTATCCATTCCTTCCAGAACTATTCTAAAGGAAGTACTAATATCATTGTTGTAAAATGGAATCCTTATCGTAGTTACCTTTCCATCAAAAATTAAATCTGGTTTCCAAAGTAGCGTACTTCTGAAATCATCTGTTTCTGAACGATTGGAAAGACTACCATAATTTGGCATATAAAATTCTTTGTCAGCAGTATATCCAATCACCATTTTATATGGCATTGGGCTATTTGCTCCGGCACCGGGTTTAGATGTTTCCCCTCTTTTTGTATAAACAACAATGGCACCACCGGGGCCACCACCTGCTCCTCCAAAAAATGGAGGTCTAAACACTTTTACATAGGCTACATCATTCATACTTACATTACTCAGTTGAGACACATCCACCTGCGATTGATCTAAGAAGAACTGTGGTGTTTGGCCACGCCAGATTACTCCCGGTTGACCATTGACGCCACCACTTGTAGTATTGATTTGTAAACCTGCCACTTTTCCTTGTAAATAAGTAAAAACTGACATTGTATTAGCCGCAGGATCATTGGCCACATCAAATTGATAGGAATCGCCACCGGCAAAAAGTCCGGTAGAATATTTTTCATCTAATACTTGCACTGCTGCCTTTGCTTTTGCTTTTACAACTACATCTTCAAGCTGATTATCATAGAGCATTTTTGCTTGCAAAGCTTGTTGCGCTGTAAACCAACGGCTACGCTCATCCTGGCTGGTATCGGAAGTGCGATAGACTGGATCTTGACTGCCAGACTGTATTTTAGTGGCTGGTATTGATCCATTATTAAAAGAAACTTCTGCAGTGTTTGATGCCAAATCTGATGCTATCAGTTTATAAAACACTTTTGAAGTATCATACAATATTTTATCATTTTTATTGAAGCTACCATCCGGGAGTACCATGGTTTGATGCATATCCCGAGTTTTATCTTTCCCTTTTTCTACAATCATCATCAAAAGAGCACCTGTTTTTGCATCTTGCTGAGTCATGCCAAACACCTTTCCCCGAAGGGTAAGATATTCTGTATCATTTTGGTATTTGACTATGGGCAGTTTTGATTGTACAATTTCATCCCATTTGATGCGGCGCCAGCCATGTGTAAGCATAACCAGATCTAAGTGCTGTGCAATTTTTTTTGTGGTATCACTCAAGTAATAATGTGCCCTATATACATCCCCCTTGATATCACTGGTAAGTAAAAGTCTGCTGATGATATTATCACTACTATCAGTAGGCATAGCTGCATCTGTAACAGACAAAGACAAATTTGCCTGAATGCCTGTGGGCACATATACACTCAGCATATTGGATGCACGCTTTGAAAAACTGAGAGATGCAAAACCGGCCTCTGATTCAAATGAATAATCGGAATTATTGATAAAGCATATTCTTTCCGACACCGCCACCCAACCACTGTCAAACACAGTAATGGTAAGTATGCCAGAGGGAAGATCCTTGGTGGGAATGCTTCCTGATACTGAAGATGTACCTTCCATATTGAGAGAGGCCATGTACACTAAGTTTTGATGCATGGTAGCCACAATAAACCCCTTTTTAAAACGATCTTTTGCATCTGCCGATCTACGTATAATAAAGTTCTTTTGATTGCTTGCATTTGACACAGCAATGCTTAAACCATCTTCAAATATTGTGGGTAGAGGAGTTTCATACTTATTCTTTGCAGCATCTGTCCAAATAGATGTATAAGTAATGCCCGGCAATGGTTCAAGCACAAAACTTCCCATGCCATCATGCTCCGTTTTAAAACTGGTGATGGTGTTGCCTTTGTTATCTATTATTTTTCCATTTATAGCCATAGGCATTCCATTTGCATCATTCGCTTTAAAAGCTACAACTCCATTTAGACCAGTAATAATATTGCCACCTTCGGGGAAAAATTGTAGCGTAATTTTTGGAGCAGTGGCCACATTCGTTTTCAACTTTTTTACTTGCGTTATTCGGATATCTTTTTGATAGAGAAAACTACTGTCAAAATTGAGCATCCAGCGGGTATATGCTTTTATTCCAATGCGCTGAGCAGTGTATTTATAAGGAATTTCAAAACTACCAAATGCACCTGCCTGCTCCACCGGCAATATTTGGTGCTGCATCAATCTACCTACGCTGTCCGTTATATCCACATATAAGGTTTTGCTGATATCTGATGCATTGATGCCTTCTGCTATATAAGCTTTAAAATAAATTAGCTCACCTGCATTATAACTGCTTTTATCATATTGTATATAAATTTTTTCCTGCGGAAAATTGTCAGCCAGATTTGCTAAATTCTCTCTAAACTTTTCTCCAGTAAATAATTGAGCAAACGAATTAAAAACAAACAACTGAATAATAAAATAAAGGAATAATTTTTTCATAATATAAATTCCGTGAGCATAAAACTTATGCAGTACAAAGTAAATAGCAACGAAGATATAAGTATCATAGGCATATTCAAATATTCAATTTTGATAAAGCCCAAATACAGAATCTTACAATTGTGATTTGCATATTATAATAGGAAGAAAATATGATTGAAATATGCAAAGAGTGAATTGTAATTGAGATAAAATTATTTTGTACAAAAGGTTCCTTTTTTATCTATTCTTATACATGAAATCTGTCGATTTAAATGAGCAATAGATACTTTGAAGCAACGAAGTGTTAAACAAATAGAAGCATTGCTATTTTGTGGTTTATAAGTTTAGGGGGCACAGCACTAAATCATCTTAAAGATGTATTTGTAGCTTTTATGAGTTGATTACAGCAAGGATTAAGTACAACTATTTTTCTTTATTTCAATATTGTCAGCAATCACTTTATATGGACGATTAAATGGTTATGCTATAATATTTGTTTCCACTGATGATTTTTTGTATTTCCGAGTCCATTTTACGATAAGTGGTACGATAACTACTGTGGGCAATAACCATAAAACAAAGCCTGGCGACATGGTGATGTTTACTACTAAAAATGCTGTAACAGATGCTATATAGCTTCCAATCATTCTTTGCAAATGTGTGGTGAGCCAATAATTTTTTATGCCGGATTTTCCTTTGAAATTTTTATAATCCTGATATACAAATAAGAGACTGATGCTACCAAATACAATTAATACTATACCAAAATCTTCTTCGATTATGAGATTATATGTGCCAAGTATTAGAAATGCAAATCCAAAAAACAACATGACAATACTTAAAATCCAGTCTTGCAATTTTACATGGTCGGTATGTTTTAATTTTAAATATCTACGACCTGTTAATAACATAAATGCTGTAAATACGCCTACTATAAATAAAAAATAGTTGGTATGTAAATAGGACATGGGCAAAGCAACTAACGATGCAATAAGCATGGTTGAAAAATAAATATTGCCTATAAACTTATGGGGTTTGCCACCTTTTTTTATACATAAAATAATGGAACCCAATATCAAACTGGTGCCACCACAAACAATATGAATGATTAATAAAAGATTAAAAAAATCCATATTAGCTATTTATTTTGATAGAATACGAGTGAATAATTTATGAAAAATATCATTTCCTAAACCGGGGTCGTCAATAAAGCAATGACCTCCATCTTCTATGGATTCGAAATGCCAATTTGATGCTTCTTTTTTGTGCGCATTGTAGATCGAAAAAACATCATCATATGCGAATACATCATCATCTATTGCAAGGATACTATATATCGGTTTTCCCTGTGATAAATTTTTAAAATCGATAGCTTCAATATTCAGCTCTGGCAAAGCTGAAAATGTGTAAAATTCTTTAAAAATATTTGGCTGTTGAGTTGCAAAACAAAATGTGGGAGTGCAGCCAATTGACATGCTGCTAAGGTATTGACTTTTATAATCGATTTTATATCTGGATTACATTTTTTTATGACTTTAAATACTTAATTGTATTGTCTTTTAGCAATTCACGACACATTCAACTTCCAAATCTATGCTGCACTTTTCATTACAGCATTTAAAGTAGAGATGGAATCATAACTATAAGCACTATTTTCAATAGTGTAAATGAATCAATCACATATTGAACCTCAAAAAGGTTATTATTAAATACCTAAAAGAAGCATTTTTAAACTACTATTCAGATTAAGATACAGCCTCACTCTGCATTCGTTTGGATTGTTTCTTTCTTTCTTCTTCGTCCAAAATTACTTTTCGCATGCGGATGTGATTTGGCGTTACTTCTATACATTCATCCTGCTGTATGTACTCCATACATTCTTCCAATGTCATCAATAGTTTTGGAGCAATATTGGTGGCAGCATCACTACCACTGGCACGCATATTAGTAAGTTTTTTACCTTCATTTCCATTTACGACAAGGTCTCCAGGTTTTACATTTTCAGCTATTATCTGACCTGCATATACTTCTTCACCCGGATCCACAAAGAAACTTCCTCTATCCTGCAACTTGTCTATGCTATAACCAGTTGTGGTACCTGTAAATTTGCTCAGCAATACACCATTATTTCTTCCGGGTATTGGTCCTTTCCAAGGTTTATATTCTGTAAAACGATGTGCCATTACTGCTTCACCAGTAGTAGCTGTAAGCATTTGAGTACGAAGGCCAATTAAACCCCGGCTGGGAATTTCAAACTCGAGGTGTTGCATCTCACCTTTAGTTTCCATTACATGCATTTCCCCTTTCCGACGGGTTACTAAATCAATAACTTTACTGGCAAACTCTTGCGGCACATCCACCACTAAATTTTCATAAGGCTCGGATTTTTTTCCCTCAATATCTTTTACAATAACTTGTGGTTGTCCTACTGTAAGTTCATAGCCCTCTCTGCGCATGGTTTCTATCAGTACACCTAAATGAAGAATACCGCGACCATAAACTATAAAACTGTCGCCGCTCACACTGTCTTCAACTCGTAATGCAAGATTTTTTTCAGTTTCCTTCATTAAGCGATCTCTAAGGTGACGGCTGGTAACAAATTTTCCATCTCTTCCAAAAAATGGGGAATTGTTGATACCAAATAACATATTCATTGTTGGTTCGTCCACACTTATAATTGGTAAAGCTTCCGGATTTTCTGCATCTGCTATGGTATCTCCAATATTAAAATTCTCAAGACCTACTACTGCACATAAGTCACCGGCAATTACTTCCGAAACTTTTTTCTTACCCATGCCTTCGAAAACATAAAGCTCTTTCACACGGCTTTTCTTTAGAGTACCACCAGTTTGCATCAAAGCAATCGGTTGTCCTTCCTTAATGCTACCTCTTGTTACTTTGCCTATGGCAATACGACCCAGAAAACTACTATAGTCCAAAGATGTAATCTGCATCTGAAGTGGGCCTTCTAATACTGATGGTGGTGGCACATGCTTCAAAATACCTTCTAAAAGTGGTGTAATATCTTCACATTGGGCAAGGCTATCATTAAACCAACCATTCTTTCCACTTCCATAGTATGTTGGAAAATCTAACTGCTCCTCGGTGGCATCCAAATTAAAGAATAACTCAAAAACTGCATCATGCACTTCATCAGGTCTGCAGTTTGGTTTGTCCACTTTATTGATAACCACAATTGGCTTTAAATTTAGTTGTAATGCTTTTTGTAAAACAAATCTAGTTTGAGGCATGGGGCCCTCAAAAGCATCTACCAATAATATAACACCATCAGCCATTTTAAGCACACGCTCCACCTCTCCACCAAAATCGGCGTGGCCCGGCGTATCAATTACATTTATTTTAACATCATTGAAAGTAACTGCTGCATTCTTACTAAAAATGGTGATGCCCCTTTCACGCTCTAGGTCATTGCTATCCATTATGAGTTCGCCTGTATCCTGATTGTCTCTAAATACTTTTGTAGCATGTAAGATTTTATCTACCAATGTTGTTTTCCCATGGTCAACGTGTGCAATGATTGCTATATTTCTAATATCCATAATTCAATTTTTAATCGCTCTAAACAATAAATGTAATAAATATTTGTAACATTTATTTTTCTGCGGGGCGCAAAGGTAGGGATGATAAGCCTAAAATATGGTATTCCTTGTGTTCTAAATAGAAAATGCTTACAAAAATTGAACTTTAAATGGCAATGAGCCAATTAAAGGTTATTGTTCATTCTGCGAAAGCAGTAAATTAATATTTCAGATTGACCTGCATTTTATTTTTTTTCCTGCCATAATTTTACGCTGAAATAAGAAAGTAAAAGATGAAAAAATTACTTTATGCAGCTATCCTATTCTTTATATTTATATGCCAAACAAATTGCTCATCAATAAAAAATCGTAGGTTTAGTTCAAAGGAGGTTTTAAAAAATAAACAGTTGGTTGTAACACAAATTGCTGAACGTTCATTTGTGCATACATCATTTAAACAGACCAAAGATTTTGGTTATGTGCCATGCAATGGATTAATAGTAACGAATGAACATGAAGCCATTATTTTTGATACTCCCACAAATGATTCTGCCTCATATATGCTAATAGAATGGGTAACTGAAAAACTTCATTGCACAATAAAAGCAGTAATTCCAACACATTTTCACGATGATTGTCTTGGCGGTTTGGGAGCATTTCACGAAAAGAAAATCCCTTCTTATGCCAATGACAAAACCATTGATTTAGCAAAAAAAGATGGAGCCATAGTACCACAAAATGCTTTTAAAGATTCATTATTACTGCAGATAGGAAATGAACAAGTAATTGCAAAATATTTTGGAGAAGGACATACAAAAGATAATATAATTGGCTATTATCCCTTTGAAAATATAATGTTTGGAGGATGCCTAATTAAGGAGATGGATGCAAGTAAGGGATATTTAGGGGATGCAAATATTTCAAGCTGGTCTCCTACTGTTGAGCTTGTAAAACAAGCATATCCGAACGTAAAAATTGTTGTACCCGGCCACGGAAAGTTTGGTAGTCAGCAATTGTTGGATTATACCATTCAACTGTTTAAGCAGTAGGAATTCGGACTAACTATTGTGTAATAAAACGCTTCGCAAATTGATTGTGAAATATTTGTGTAGTATAGAGATTTACTTCGATATTATTCGCTTCTACTACAATTGGCTGTTTCCTTAACTTCGCTTGCTTTATGGCTGAAAAAGAAAAAAAGAAATGGTTGGATATTGTTGTACTAAAACGAATTTTTGTTTTTGTAAAACCATATCAGAAAAGGCTTTATATGGCCATTGGTTTGGCAATTTTTCTTTCAGTTGTTACTCCTTTGAGGCCTTTCCTCATACAACTTACAGTAGATAGAGCCACAGGCAAAACCGTTGATGCAGCTTGGTATGTAAAACCTTTTTTTCCGGGAGCAGACTGGACTGATGTAGTTCAATTTATCTTTTACATGACCATTTTTCAAATGGTTTTTATTTTATTTGAAACTGCGCTGCGTTTTATATTTTCTTTCACCACTGCAGCACTGGGGCAAAAGGTTGTAAAAGATATGCGTGTATCCGTTTTTGACAAGATACTACACTTGAACCTCAAACAATTTGATCACACACCAATAGGTACTTTAACCACTCGCACCATTAATGATATTGAAAGCATAAACGATATTTTCACTGATGGTTTTATTGCAATATTGGCAGATCTACTTTCTATCATTGCTGTGCTGATTACCATGTTTTGTACCAATTGGTATCTTACACTTATTGCCTTAATCCCCTTTCCTATTATGTTGGTTTCAACATGGTATTTTAAAGAGAGTGTAAACAAAAGTTTTATACAAGTACGCAATGCGGTAGCATCTCTCAATGCATTTGTTCAAGAGCATATTACCGGTATGGGTATAGTACAAGCATTTACCGCCGAGGATCGGGAGTTTTCAAAGTTTAAAGATATCAACAAAAAACATAGAAATGCCAATATCAAATCAATATTTGCCTATTCCGTTTTTTTTCCCATTGTAGAAATTGTGCTTGCAGTTTCTTTGGGTTTATTAATATGGAGAATTGCATATAGAGATTCAAATATTACAGAAGAAAATCTTGCAGGAACACTAGTAGCATTTACGTTATATCTAAATCAAATATTTAGACCACTGCGTGTAATAGCAGATAAATTTAATGTATTGCAAATGGGGCTTATAGCTGGGGAGCGAGTATGTAAAGTTTTAGACAATCCTGATGTGACTGAAGATAAGGGCATACATACTCCAAACACACTCAGAGGAGATATTCGTTTTGAAAATGTTTGGATGCATTACCAACCGGGCATACCTGTTTTAAAGGATATTTCATTTATAGTGCCTGCCGGCAAAATGGTTGCACTTGTTGGTCATACAGGTAGCGGCAAAACATCAATAACTGGAGTGCTAAATCGTTTATATCCAATACAGCAGGGATCTGTTTCAATTGATGATCTGTCTATTCAATCTTTTCCACTGGAATATTTACGTAGCCATATAGCAATTGTGCTACAAGATGTTTTTCTATTTTCGGGTTCTGTAATGGATAATATCACACTCCATGATGAGTCAATTACAAAAGAAAAAGTATATGAAGCAGCAAAGATCATAGGGGTGCATGACTTCATTATGAAACTGCCGGGTGGTTATGACTATAATGTGATGGAGCGGGGCAATACACTCAGCCTTGGTCAGCGTCAACTCATTTCTTTTATCAGAGCATTGCTGTATAATCCTTCTATTTTAATTATGGACGAAGCCACTTCATCTATTGATAATGAAAGTGAGCAACTTATACAAGAAGCTATTGATAAATTAGTTTCCGGTAGAACTTCAATTGTAATAGCGCATAGACTATCTACAATTCGCAAAGCTGATATGATTATAGTATTAGATGCAGGAGAAATAAAGGAATCAGGCACTCATGAAGCATTATTACAATTGAATGGTCATTATGCCAATTTATATCATCAGCAATTTGAAGCAAAACCAATTTTGATTTAAGGAAATTTTATGCATGCATTATTCAATCAATGGGATGATACGATAGCAGCATTAGCCACTCCGCAGGGTGTGGGTGCACTTGGCGTCATTAGGATATCTGGAAAAAATGCGATACAAATCATTAATCATATATTCTCAAAAAATATTGCAAATGTCAAAAGCCATACCATTCATGTGGGCTTTATCAAAAATCAACATACGATTGTAGATGAAGTGGTGGTATCTGTTTTCAGGAATCCTTCATCCTACACTGGTGAAGATGTGGTGGAAATAAGCTGCCATGGCTCATCTTATATTTTACAAGATGTGCTTCATTTAATTTATGCAAATGGTGCCAGACCCGCCTTACCCGGTGAGTTTACACAACGGGCTTTTCTTAATGGTAAAAAGGATTTGAGCCAAGCAGAAGCAGTAGCAGATTTGATAGCCTCAGAAAGTGCAGCAGTCAGAGATACTGCTCTACAACAAATGCGGGGTGGATTCAGCAATGACATAAAAAAACTTCGTCAACAACTTATAGAGTTTGCGGCACTTATAGAGTTGGAGCTGGATTTCAGTCAAGAAGATGTTGAATTTGCTGACCGAAGCGCATTACAAAATTTGGTATCAAATATACTTTCTGAAACAAGTCAATTAGCAGCTTCCTTCAAACTTGGAAATATTCTTAAACAAGGTGTGTCAGTGGTGATTGCAGGAAGGCCAAATGCAGGTAAGAGCACACTGCTGAATGCATTATTGAATGAAGAGCGTGCCATAGTAACCGAGGTTGCCGGCACCACACGTGATACCATTGAAGAAAAAATAATTTTAGATGGCATTGTATTTAGGCTTACCGATACTGCAGGTATTCGAAAAGCCACAGATAAGGTAGAACAATTAGGTATTAATAAAACATTTGAAAAAATAGAAACCGCTGTTATCTTATTGTATTTATTTGATGCATCAGAATCTACAGCAACTGATGTGGCAGAAGATATCCGGAAGTTGGGCACAACAAATCAACAAGTTGTATTGATAGCAAATAAACTGGATTTAGTAGATCAATTTGTATTAAAGAATTTGATAAATAATATACAAAAAATGGTAGGTGATGAGGTATCTATTTTTGAAATGGATGCCTTGCATAAAATCAATATTGAAAACCTCAAACAATGGCTACCGAAATTAGTATTATCAGAACGAGTAAATACTGAAAAAACAATTGTGGTTAATGCCCGCCATTATGCCGCACTTATCGATTGCGAACAAGCACTCCTACAAGTACAACAAGGTTTGTCATCTCACACAACTGGTGATATGCTTTCATTAGATATTAGAATTGCTTCTAATGCACTTGGCACCATAACCGGCGAAATACTCCACGACAGAGATATACTGGGAACAATATTTGGAAAGTTTTGTATCGGAAAGTAACTATCTTTCCTTTGTTTCATAAATGCCTGTTATT
>CALAGJ010000081.1 GCA_937892395.1 uncultured Parafilimonas sp. | reverse complement strand
TTTATTCATGTGCCAAAATTACGATTAATTTATTGTTTTTAAGTAGCACAAAATCCGGCTTTCAAAACAGCTGTTGTCCCGCTTTTCGGCTTTATCTTTCGTTTGCTAAAGAAGCAAACAAAAGGATGCCGCCTGCAATCGGGGCTAAACCCGAAGCGTTCGTTTCAAAACAGGACTTCCTGTCCTCCTGTCTCCAAACCCTGTCCCCCGAACTTTGCACCCTGCGCCCTAAACCCCGAACCCAAAATCTCCTTGCAACTCTCCAACATATCCCCTATATTTGCCGCTTCAAAAAAAGCACGTGGCTACTAAATTTTCTAAAGAAACCTATTTGTACTGGTATGAGTTGATGCAGTTAATTCGGCAGTTTGAACTCAGGGCAGAAGAAATGTATAAAATGGCAGGAAAAATTCGTGGATTTTTTCATGCCTATATAGGGCAAGAAGCTATTGCCGCAGGCTGTATGACTGCTACAAGACCGGAAGATGCATTTATAACAGCTTATCGGGATCATGGACTTGCCTTAGCAAAAGGAGTGAGTGCTGATGCTTGTATGGCAGAACTATATGGCAAAGCCACTGGCTGTGCAAAAGGCAAAGGAGGTAGTATGCACTTCTTCAGTAAGGAACATCACTTTTTTGGTGGGCATGGTATTGTAGGTGCACAAATTGGTACCGGAGCAGGCATTGCTTTTGCTGAACAATATCGGGGTACCGACAATGTATGTCTTACTTTTTTTGGAGATGGTGCAGCTCGTCAGGGTATGCTGCATGAAACTTTTAATTTGGCGATGCTTTGGAAACTGCCTGTTATTTTCATCTGTGAAAATAATAATTATGCCATGGGCACTTCTATTCAACGCACCAGCAATGTAATAGATATTTATAAATTAGCTGACGCCTATGAAATGCCGGCAGATATTGCAAATGGCATGAGTGCAGAGGCTGTGCATGATGCTATAGCCAGAGCTGTAAAAAGAGCAAGAGAAGGTGGAGGACCTTCCCTAATTGAAATGAAAACCTATCGCTATAAAGGGCATTCCATTTCTGATCCACAAAAATATCGTACTAAAGATGAAGTGGATGAATATAAAACAAAAGACCCAATAGGCATGGTGTTGCATACGCTACAATCAAACAATTTTGCTACACCAGAACAGATTAAAGCAATAGACGATAAAATCAATGGAATTGTGGAGCAATGTGTACAATTTGCAGAATCAAGTCCATATCCGGATGAATCTGAAGTATTGAAAGATGTATATGTAGATGCCAATTATCCATTTATAACTGATTAAAATTTTACCCCATTACCCCATTTATCAAGATTAATAATTTATAATGAGTCATAAGCACGAACAGGAATCAGAAGCAATGCAATCATTGCATGTTGTAGAAAAATTTTGGCATAAAAATCAGAAGATGATTTTGTATGTTGTAGGAGGTCTAGCACTAATCATCGGAGGATGGTATGCCTATCAAAATTTTGTTGTAAAACCAAAAGAAGCAGAAGCACAAAATGCAATGTTTAGAGCAGAAGAATATTTTAGGATGGATAGCTTGAAATTAGCATTAAACGGAGACAAAAAAGACAAAGGGTTTTTATCTATTATCAATACTTACGGAGGCACATCATCTGGCAATTTGGCAAAGTATTACGCAGGCGCTTGTTATTTACGCACAGGAGATTATAATAGTGCTGTAAAATATTTAAGCGGATTCTCCACTGATGCAGGCCAAATACAAATGATGGCTTATGGCATGCTTGGTGATGCCTACAGTGAATTGAAGAAAGACGATGAAGCAGTTAGTAGTTATAAAAAAGCAGGAGCCGCATTTCCAAAAGATGAAGGTTTTTCTGCCGAATATTTATATCGTGCTGCGCAAAAACTCGCTATCATGAATAAAACAGCTGACGCACTTAGTGTTTATAAACAAATTAAAGAGAACTATCCTCAAACGGAAAGAGGATTTCAAGTAGATAAATATATCTACGAACTCAGTATTGAACCTAATGATTTTAGTAGTAAATAATGGCAACAAAAGGAAATAAAAATTTATTAAAAGGCATCCCGAAATTAAAGGATGCCTTTATAGTTATTGTAAAAACGGAATGGAATAATCAGTTTACAGATTTGCTGGAATCTGCAGCAAAAGAGGTATTAGAAATAGCCAAGATTAGAACTGAAACATTGATTGTACCTGGTGCTGTCGAAATACCCTTTGCCATTCAGTCACATTATGTGCATGCAGAAAGAAGTCCCGATGCATATATTGCACTAGGATGTGTAATAAGAGGCGGCACTCCACATTTTGAGTATGTATGCAATATGGCATCTCGAGGAATACTCAACTTGAACTTATCCATATTAAAACCTGTAATTTTTGGTGTGCTTACATTAAACAATGAAGAAGAAGCAAAAGAACGTACAGGTGGTGTGCATGGCAATAAAGGATCAGAAGCAGCCATCACTGCTATAAAAATGATTAACCTCAATCGCAAACTAATAAAAGGATAATTATAGGACGCACTTAAAGCATCCATAATTTCAAAATGAAACAATAAGAGCATTTATGAACGTACAAATATTCATACCCTGTTTTATGGATCAACTGTATCCTCAAACGGCTTTTAATATGGTGAAGGTTTTAAAAAAAGCGGGTTGTACGATATCATATAACAAAAATCAAACATGCTGTGGACAGCCGGCTTTTAACGCAGGTTTTAGAGGAGAGGCCAAAGATGTTTGTAAGAAATTCATAAAGGATTTTAGTAGTGCAGATTACATAGTAGCACCCAGTGCAAGTTGTGTGGGTTTTGTAAGAAATTATTATACAGATCTCTTTAAGGAAGGAGTGCTAAAAGCAGATGTATTTAATCTCCAAAAGCGCATTTTTGAATTCAGCGAATTTCTAACGAATGTGTTACGAGTAGATCATTTTGGGGCAGTGCTAAAGGGCAAAGCAACCTACCACGACAGTTGTGCAGCTCTGAGAGAATGTAAGCTGAAAACTGAGCCCCGCCAATTGCTACAACAAGTAGAAGGTTTGGAACTTATTGAAATGGAAGATGTAGAAACCTGCTGTGGTTTTGGTGGCACATTTGCAGTAAAGTTTGAAGACATCAGTGCTGCTATGGCAGACCAGAAAGTGCACCATGCCTTAGACACAAAAGCAGATTATATTATCAGTACAGATATCAGTTGCCTCATGCATTTAGAAGGTTATATCAAGCATAAGAAAATTCCATTAAAAACGATGCATCTTGCAGATGTACTGGCTTCAGGATATTGAATAATCCTACATGTGTTTTACTTCATCCGGCAAATCGTAGAAAGTGGGATGTCTGTACACCTTGTCCATAGCCGGCTCATACAATTCCCCAGCTTCATCAGGATTTGAAGCAATTATATATTTACTTTCTACTGCCCAAATGCTTACTCCCTCCATTCTTCGGGTATAAACATCTCTTGCATTTTCTATGGCCATTTGTGCATCAGCTGCATGCAGACTTCCAACATGTTTATGATCAAGACCTTGCTTGCTCCTTATAAAAATTTCCCATAATGGCCATGTAGATTCATCAGCTTTTACTTCATAGTTACTACCACCGCTTTTCTCTTCAGGTATATCACCATAATAGAATTTTTGTATGAAATATTGTCTCATATATTTATCTTAATTTGTTATTTTAATATTGTATGTAGTATAGTTTGAGGAATCCTCTTTTGTAGTAGGTGGTTTTAAAAATGTATATACCCGCACACTTGTAGTACCTGTTAAATTCGTAACTATTACTAAGTTTTTATTTATAGTCCCTCCTGTCATTAATTCAGAGTTATTATCATAGGTTTCTATGTGGTGAAGTTTCACCAAATTGAGACTATCAAGTAAAACAAAATTTGTTGACTCCTCATAAGCACAAGCCCTACACACATATTCAAGAATTAGGAGTGTATCGCCCAGCTTTACAACATTCAATGAATCATTTCTTAAAACGAATCGATTTGAATTTTTTACACTTTTCTGTCGAAAATAATCACATGAAAAAAATGCCAATGAAAGAAATGTTGTAAATAATAACCACTTCATTAAGCGGCTTTAATTTTTTCCATTGCTCTTTTCTTTTCAGCGTATGCTGATGCTGCTTCTCTCACCCATTGACCATCTTCATGAGCTTTTCTTCTTGCCTCAAGTCTTTGCTTGTTACAAGGTCCATTTCCTTTTACAACCTGCCAAAATTCTTCCCAGTTTATTGCCCCAAAATCGTAATGCTTAGTTGTTTCATTCCAAAGCAAATCATCATCCGGTAAATGCATACCCAAAATTTTTACTTGCTCCGCAATCATATCAACAAAATTCTGCCTCAGTTCATCATTTGTTTTACGCTTTATTTTCCATTTCATACTCTGATCACTGTTGGTACTTTCACTATCTTTTGGACCAAACATCATGAGGCTTGGCCACCACCATCTATTAATGGCATCCTGACACATGGCCTTTTGCTCTTCAGTGCCTCTGCTCAATACCAACAAAATTTCAAAGCCTTGTCTTTGATGAAAACTTTCTTCCTTACATATTCTCACTAAAGCCCTTGAGTATGGTCCATAAGAAGTACGTGTAAGCATAACCTGATTTAAGATTGCTGCACCATCTACCAACCAGCCAATAGCACCCATATCTGCCCAAGTGATAGTAGGGTAATTAAAAATTGAGGAATATTTTGCTTTGCCGCTATGCAAATCCGAAATCATTTCATCACGGCTCATACCTAATGTTTCAGCTGCGCTGTAAAGGTATAAACCATGCCCTGCTTCATCCTGAACCTTTGCAAGCAATATAGCTTTTCGCTTTAAAGATGGTGCCCTGGTTATCCAATTTCCCTCTGGCAACATACCAACAATTTCACTATGCGCATGTTGGCTTATTTGACGAAGATTGGTTTTCCTATATGCATCGGGCATCCAATCTTTTGGTTCTATTTTTATTTCCTTGTCAATTTTTTGCTGAAATATCTCTTCAAAATGTTGTATCATATTAATATTATCGCTTCAAAAATAAGTATTGAATTGATGCTAACAAATGTTAGTTTAATTATTTTCTTTATTTTCTTGACCTATCCTCTAATTTTACAGCCTAAATTTTAAATTTTAATCATGAAATTAGTATTACTACCATTTTTTTTGTTGATTGGTTTTATTTCTGTTGCCCAGAATCAGGGCTGGAAAAAAATTAATCAATCCAAAGCCACTACGCTTAATAAAGGTGTGGATATTTTCAAAAATAATTACAAACCAACTGCATACAGCATTTTCAGTTTGGATGAAAAAGAAATTCGTACCAAGTTATCTATGTTGAGCAGTGGCTCTTTAACCCAAGTAAATATTAAATTTCCTGTTGGAGATGAATTCATGGAATTCGAAGTAAAAGAGCATAGCATGATGCAGCCTGCTCTTCAGGCAAAATACAATGAAATTCGATCTTATATTGGCTTCTGTAAACAAGTACCTGGGTATACTCTAAGGTTTGATATGAATCCTGGTGGTCTTCATGCTCAAATAAAAAGACCGGGTAGTACCATTCAATATATAAATAGCGTTGCCCACAAATCCGGAATTTATATTGTATTTGATAGAAGAGATGCCAATAATAATCACAGAGATTTTAAGTGTGAAACAGAAGATATTCAGAAATCGAAATCAGAAAGTAAAGGATTGGAAACCATCAGCAATGCCAATGATGGTATAATGAGACAATATCGAATAGCTTTCAGTACAGGTGGAGAATTTTCAACACTTTTATTAAATGGCACTGAAACAAATGATGAAGAAAAAATTTTATCTGTAATGGGTGGTCTGAATACCATCCTTACGAGATGCAATGAAGTATATGAGTCAGATTTTGCAATAAGATTGGTTTTTCCTGAAAATATGGATACCCTTATTTACCTCAATAAAAACACCGACCCATATACATCTTCTATTATTGGCTTTTTCTTCCTTTGGGGTACCCAAGGACAGAAAGCGATGAATACAAGAATTGGTGAAAATGGTTATGACGTAGGCCACACACTTATGGGAGTACCCACAGGCGGAAATGCAGGCTGCATAGGATGTGTATGTGCTAACGGCAGCAAGGGACTTGGTGCTACCGGCTTTGTAGATAACCTGACCAGTGATCCATTTATCATAGATTATTTGGCACATGAAGTAGGCCACCAGTTTGGCGGTAATCATACGTTTACCTATAGCATTGAAGGAAGTTCTGCACAGATTGAACCGGGCAGTGGTAGCACCATTATGGGTTATGCTGGCACTACCAATCAAAATGATGTACAATCCAATTCAGATCCTTATTTCAGCACTGCTAGTATCAAACAAATAATGAATAATGTTTCCTCTGGCACTTCATCATCTTGCGCAGTTTTGTCCAATACAAATAATACAGCACCAACGGCAGACGCAGGTGCTGATATTTTCATACCTATTTCTACTCCATTCAAACTGCAAGGTAATGGCAGCGATGCTGAGTCAACAAGCAGTTTAACTTATGGTTGGGAGCAGAATGACTTGTTTGTAAAAGGAAGTTCAAATTCTTTTCCTCTACCTACTTCTACTACAGGACCCGTATTTAGAAGTACTTTACCCACCTCTGGCAATATTCGTTATTTTCCAAATTATGAAACTGTGCTACAAGGTCAGCTATCCAATCAATGGGAAGCATTACCAAGTGTAGGCAGGGAACTCAATTTTAGATTGACAGTAAGGGACAACAGTGTTGGAAATGGTCAGAATAATGGTGATGATAAAAAAGTAACCGTGGTAAATGATGCAGGTCCATTTGCAATCATTCACTCAAATGAAACTTGGCAAGCCGGCGAGGTACGTGAAATAACCTGGCAGGTAAACAATACAAATTTAGCACCCATTAATGCCACACTGGTAAATATTCTTTTATCAGTAGATAACGGTAAAACATTTCCTTACGTACTTGCTACTGCTGTTGCAAATGATGGTGTAGAAACGGTTACAATTCCGCTCATAAATGTAAACACAAATGAAGGAAGAGTCTTAATAGAACCTACAAATAATAGTTTCTATACCATTTCTCCAAACCCATTAATTATTGATGCGGTATTTCCGTTAAATTGGGTTTCATTTAAAGTAATGCCTACTGGAAAAAGTAATGCCATACTTCAATGGAAAACTGCCAATGAGTATAACAACAATCGTTTTGAAATAGAGCGCAGTGTAAATGGTATCAATTACACAAAAATTGCAACTGTGGCTCCGGGCAATCAACCAAACACTACCCAAACATATGAGTACACTGATATCAATTTACCAAAAGGGAAATTCTTCTATAGAGTAAGACAAGTGGACAATGATGGAAAAAATAGCTTATCTCCTACCTCTGTCATAACTATTTCAGCAGAAATTGTAAATTGGGTTTTACTATCCAACCCCGCTACAGCATATACAACCATACAATTTAATAATGCAGCATCCAATGTAGAAATGCAGATAGCAGATGCCAATGGAGAAATAATGTATAGCAAGAGCATCTCAAGTGTACAAGCCAATGCCACTGAAAAAATATCTGTAAGTGGATTTGCAAAGGGAATGTATTTTATAACCATCCAAATGAATGGGGTGGTAGAGCATAAAAAACTAATCGTAAATTAATTGTAAACCTATACGCTTAAAGCCGGCTTTTTGCCGGCTTTTTTTTATTTTGAAACAGATTCTGCTGATTGAAATTCAACCCATATTTTGCAGCTGTACCTATCATAATATAGTTCACTAACAATTGGGATTCAGATAAATTGCTTCCACCCAAGCCGAGAGCTATCAAAAAAACTATTGTTTAAAATCAAAATTGATACTTCTTGGTTTTCCTCTTCCAAGTGTAAATTGTACCATCCCGCTTGATTATCTTGTAAGTATAGTTTACATTCAGTGGTGCTGGCAAGAAGCAGCTTATGACATTGCAAATGTCCTTGCATATCATATACCGATACAGTTATTTGCCCGCTATCATTCTTAAAGTGTATATGGATGAATTGTTGCGACGGATTGGGTGTTACACTTATCTCTAATTTTACGGTTTTTCAAACCCCTTGATCTGTTTTGTTCTCACAGTATTCGTTCTTGAATTTGGAGATACTAAATCATCAAAACGGAGCGAATACGATAAAAATAAACTGTATTTGGAATGAGATTATTCACCACAGTCGTTGTATCAATTATTGGTAGGCTATTATAAATGCCCACATATTCAGATACTTTGAAAACCGATTTGACATCATCAATGTATAGTGTACTGCCTTTTGTAGTATTGCTAAATTTGAATTAAACAAAGATGTTTTTCCATCATGGTGAGTCTTTTGCATAATTGTGTATATGCGCAGAATTATTTTGAAAAAACAGTTCTCTAAAATACTATTTTTTTCCATCTGACCCTTCTAAGAATAAATTGCCTGAAGCATTATTTTTAGAATTGCTCCAGAAAGAAACTGAATCTAAAGGATTTCCCAAATTTTGTGTTGTGATTGAAGTTGCTGAATCTGACAAATTCATGCCCGGAAATGCAATTCCATAAATTTGAAAATTTGCTAAAACACTCGAAGTAAATGACCAGCCGGTGGGTGGAGTTTTTCCTCCTTTGAAAGCTTTTAAGTAGAGAGTCTCTTTTATTTGGCGAAAGAAAATTGCTACTCCTGCATATATCAACCTGGTAGCCATTTACGCCTTGTACAGAAGACCAGTGGAGTGTAAAAGTACGTTTCACTCACTAATCAAAGACAATTCATTTTAGATAAAGTTATAAAATTCAGCTATTTATTGGCTGATTTTTAGTTGAATAATTTTTTTCATTATTAGAATCAATTATTCAAGTAGTAAAGAGGAATAGGGTTATGTAAAAAAATAATGCATACAATAGCGTGAGGGATTATGAAATTATTTAGCGTTTAATTTCGGTATTCGTGAATTTCGCTTCGCTTCGTTTGAAGTGTAAAGCCCACAGCCATGAGGCATGAATGGCGAGGTTTTTCAACGAAAACCCTGACCTTATAGGTCAGGCCAAAAAACTATATTATTCCTTTTGGAAATATTGTTTGATAATGTTTTGCCATCAATGCTTAAAACTATTAGCTTTGCGCCCCATTTCCCGTATGGCCTTACAAGTTTCTGCCCAGTGGTAGAACGCCAGCAGGGTGTAATCGAAAAGATTATCATAATGCCAAAAGTTAAAACGAACTCCAGTGCTAAAAAAAGATTTAAAGTAACTGGAACTGGCGAAATTACCTTTCAGCGCTCATTTAAGCGCCACATTCTTACCAAAAAATCCAAAAAAAGGAAACGTGCTATGCGCATTACCGGGGTGGTAGCAAAACCCAATCAGGATTTTGTTAAACGCTTACTCCGTCTAAAATAAATTAGGTAAGCAATTTTATTTATCAAATTAATCGGAATATTTCCGATTCTAAATTTAAAAAATTATGCCACGTTCAGTTAATGCAGTTGCATCAAGAGCACGCAGAAAAAGAATACTCAAACAAGCAAAAGGATTTTATGGCAAGCGAAAAAATGTATATACCGTTGCCAAAAACGTAGTTGAAAAAGGTATGACCTATAGTTATGTAGGTCGTAAGTTGAAAAAGAGAGAATACCGTCAGTTATGGATAGCACGTATAAATGCTGCTGTGCGTGCAGAGGGTATGACCTACAGCCAGTTTATACATAAGCTGAATGAAAAAGGAATTACATTAGATAGAAAAGTACTTGCAGATATGGCTATGAATGAGCCTACCTCATTTAGTGCATTAGTAGTTTCTGTAAAATAAGCTATTATATATTTCTAAAAAAGGCACATTAAAATGTGCCTTTTTTATTTAAAGTATTCTTGATTTTTAAATTATACGGCAAAAGAACTACCACAGCCACATGTACTGCTTGCATTAGGATTTGAGAAAGTGAAGCCTCTATTGTTTAAGCCAGTCTCCCAATCAATTTGCATGCCTTCTAAATAAATACTATGTGCAGGTGTCATTATGAATGATATACCTTCAGTGTTGAGCTGCATATCATCTGGTTGTAAATGATCAAAACCTAATACATAGCTCAAGCCGCTACACCCACCCCCCTTAACTCCTATTCTGAGGTGCAAATTCTGATCAAAATCGGGTGCATGCATAATTCGATGTAACTCTTGCTGTGCTCCCGGTGTGAAATATATTTTTATTACTATATCTGTTTCCAATTTGTATTTTTTATTATTACAATAATTACTATTTATTGTTTGATTAGTTTAATAACCTGATGTGCATTTTCTGACCTCAACGATATGAAATATATTCCGGTCAAATAGGCAGACAAAGGTAAAATTATAGAGGATTCATTTTTTGTAACTGATTCCCAAATTACTCTTCCATTCACATCAGTAATTGAAATATTTGTTGCGTCGTTTGCAGATAAATATAAAACGGCATTTGTGTTCTTTATAACAGGGTTTGGCGCCAGATATGCCATCAATTGTCTGATTGAAATATTTCTTAACTCACTGTATGTATATGAAGCATCTTTATCAACCATCTTTAAACGGTAATAATTTATGCCCTTAGCTGGATGTAAGTCTGCAAATGTGTAAGTAGCATTTGAACCTTTTGCAGATACTGTGGCAATGTTTGAAAAAACACGACCATCTATACTCCGTTCTATCACAAATTCTTTAGCATTTATTTCAGATGCAGTCTGCCAGCTTAGTAATGCTGTTTGCTGGGGAGAAACTTTTACATTAAAATTTAGGATTGTTATTGGAAAAACTTCATCATTTATTTTAGTCAAGAATGCATCATAATTTCCACCTGCATATTGCGGCCTAAATCCAAAATATTCTATGCCATCAGTTGAATTTGTGATTCCTGATAGGTATAAATTTCCATCTTTATCATTTGAAATAGAAAGTCCAAAATCAGATTCACTACCACCCTTGTAACTGGACCACTCCCTTTCTCCTGTTTTAAGATATTTTACCAATATTGCATCATTGAAACCACCACCATAATCATTTTGAAAACCTTCCTGGCTGATGTTGTTTTGAGAGCCTGAATATCCTGCCACATACACATTCTCGTCTACATCTGTCGTAATTCCTTCTGCTTTTTCCTGCTCTTCTTGACCAAAATAAGTAGCCCATGATACAACACCATCATTATTCATTTTTACAATTAATGCATCACAACAGCCACCACCAAAGTTGCTTTGAGCAGCGTTTTTAGCAATACCATTTAATGAGGCTGTGGCACCAGTGGCAAGTATATTTCCTTTTTTATCGATGCAGCTGCTATAAATGCGGTCGTAATCAGTACCACCAAAATAAGTAGCCCATAGTCTACTACAACTGGATGTAAATTTTATAACAACTCCATCTCCGTTTCCTGAGTAAATATTTTGATGAGATCCTGAAGTGGCAATGAGTGTTGATGAGTATGTGGATCCAACAAGAAAAACATTTCCTACAGCATCTACCGCACATGAAGCACTGTAATCAATATCTTCACCTCCATAAAAAGTACCCCATATCCTTCCGCCAGTACTGCTAAACTTTACTAAAAACATGTCCTGCTTACCGTTATTTTTAAAGCGAAACCCAGTACCTCCTGCAATGCTTGCTGCATTTGTTGAACTCGTTTCTCCTGCAAAAAAAATATTTCCAGCGGCATCCGCCACACAGCTAGTAATACTTTCATTTCCCGTACCTCCATAATAGGAGCTCCAAGAACGCTTGCCCAATGAGTTTAGTTTTAATACAAATCCATCTGTAATACCACCACCAAAGAAGTTTTGAAAACCACTAAAACTTATTCCATTTGTGGAATAGGTTTCTCCACAAATGATTACATTTTTTGACACATCGGTTACGACTGAAAGTGCATAATCATCTTTAAGGCCTCCGAAATATGTAGCCCATAACCTATTGCCAAGTTTATCAAACTTTACAATAAAGGCATCCAATAAACCACCAATTGCATTTTGAAAACCCAACTGAGATATACTGCTGGTAGAGTTTGTACCTCCAACCAAATATGAATTTCCATCAAGATCTACTGTTGTACTTGGGTCGATGTACTCTGTGCCACTACCTCCATAATATGTTGACCATTCAATGACTGGATCAATAGTGAGTGTTTGAGCAGGATCATAACTGCAAGTAAAAGAAACTGTATTGTTATGGAGCGTAAAACTACTCTTCACAGACTTGGTCTTTGACTGAAAACTTGTAGGCGCTTTTTGTTGTAAAATGCCAATTGAAGTTTTTATTTCAAGGGCACCACTTGTAATGATGGATATATCATCAATTCCTTCATATTGCATTTGGATATCCTCAACACGACCACCCGGTTTTACAATAAAATCATATTCAACCTGATTGTTTTTTATATACATCACCCAGTCAATATTTGGATATATGTCTTGCAGTGTAATACGTTGATAATTCTTTACATTTATAATGCCCTGCGGGCAATGAGGAAGATAAAAGTTTTCCAGATCAATCCCAGCCTGCTCTTTAATGATTGCAGATGGTTTTAATGCGTTTTTTAGTACCATATTAAAGCGATGCATGTCATAATCAGCTTTTAAACTGCCAATATTATCAGGAGCGTTTTTGGGCTGCTTGTCATGAAAATTTGATGCATGCATAAACTGGTACGCAAGCCCTGTTGTTGTAATAAATAAAAGCATACCGCCACCCTGGACACTGTATAACACATTTGGCATAGGTTTACCTTCCATATCCACCAACTGACCAAGATTTTCAGTAAAACATAATTTCCCTTGAATAAAATTTTTAGTAGATTGCTGATAAGATGCTTTATTAGGTAGCTCTTTTACAACCTGTGCTTGTATATCAAAATTGATAAATGTAACCAACAGTATGTAAAAAGTTCTTGTGCAGCAGACAAATTTATTAGACATGTCTGATATTTTTTTGAGTGGCAAATTTAAAGAAATAAACTAATAATTATATAGATAGCCTTTAGCAATGAAACTATAAGTTCAAGGTTATTTTCATAAATGTAATTATTTCTAAAATTAATCGTTGAGTTTTAAAACTGCAAGAAAGGCTTCCTGAGGTACTTCTACATTGCCAATTTGCCTCATTCTTTTTTTACCTTCTTTTTGTTTTTCTAATAGCTTTCTTTTACGGCTTATATCTCCTCCATAACATTTTGCGGTTACGTCTTTTCTCATAGCACTAATATTTTCTCTTGCTACAATTTTTGCCCCAATGGCAGCCTGTATCGCAATCAAAAATTGCTGTCGAGGTAAAAGTTCTTTGAGTTTTTCGCAAAGTTTACGACCAAAATCCTGTGCCCTTCCACGATGTATTAGTGCACTAAGGGCATCTACTTTTTCTGCATTGAGTAGAATATCCATTTTTACAATATCAGCAGTTCTATATCCAATGGGATTATAGTCGAAGCTAGCATAACCCCGTGTGCAGCTTTTTAATTTATCGTAAAAATCAAAGACAATTTCGGTGAGCGGCAATTCAAAAATTAATTCCACTCTTGTGGTTGTCAAATAACTCTGGTTAATTAAAAAGCCTCTTTTACCCAAGCATAGTGTCATGATGTTTCCAATATATTCCGGAAGTGTAATGATTTGAGCTTTAATAAAAGGTTCTTCTATTCGATCCAATTTTGTAGGATCGGGCATTTCAGCAGGGTTATTAACGATTAGTTTTTCTTCCCTTGTAGTATATGCATGAAAACTTACGTTTGGCACAGTAGTGATTACTGTCTGATTAAACTCTCTTTCTAATCTTTCCTGAATAATCTCCATGTGTAGCATACCCAAAAATCCACACCTAAATCCAAATCCTAAAGCTTGAGATGTTTCCACTTCATAAGTGAGGGAGGCATCATTAAGTTGTAGCTTATCCATGCAGTCTCTCAGCTCTTCAAAATCATCTGTTATTACCGGAAATATTCCAGCAAATACCATTGGCTTTACTTCCTCAAAACCTTTTATGGCAGTTCCGGAATTCGTAGCATGCGTAATAGTATCTCCAACCCTTACCTCTTTTGCATTTTTTATACCTGTAATAATATAACCAACATCACCAGCTTTTATTTCACTTTTTGGCTCTTGGCCTAATTTTAAAATACCTACTTCATCTGCTTCATAAACTGAATCAGTTGAAATAAATTTGATTTTATCTCCTTTACGAATTGTGCCATTTAGAATTCTATAGTATGCAATAATTCCTCTAAAGCTATTAAACATACTGTCAAAAATCAAAGCCTGCAATGGCGCATCTTCATCACCATTTGGGGCAGGTATTCTTTCTATGATGGCAGTTAAAATATCTTCTACACCAATACCTGTTTTTCCACTTGCCAGTAAAATTTCCTCTTCTTTACAACCAATCAGTTCAATGATTTGATCTTTAACTTCAGGTATCATAGCACCATCCATATCAATTTTATTGATTACAGGTATTATTTCAAGATCATTATCCAGTGCCAGATATAGGTTGCTGATTGTTTGTGCCTGAATGCCTTGCGTGGCATCCACAAGTAGTAGCGCACCTTCGCATGCTGCCAGTGCACGGCTTACTTCATAGCTAAAATCAACGTGTCCAGGAGTATCAATGAGATTAAAAGTATAAGTAGTTTTCTGATGCAAGTATTGCATTTGTATGGCATGACTTTTTATAGTAATTCCTTTTTCTCTCTCCAAATCCATATCATCCAATACCTGATTTTTCATTTCTCTGGCACCTATGGTATGCGTATGCTCTAAAAGTCGGTCGGCCAAAGTACTTTTTCCATGATCAATATGTGCTATTATACAAAAGTTGCGGATATGCTTCATAAGGCGGTAAAGATAGTATTGGAAATGGTATAAGCTTTTTTATCCTTTAAATGATAGCTATAAATTACTAAGTGATGCCATTACGCTGTAGAAATAATTTTTCTTATAAAAAAGCCTATTTTAACGGGTGGGGCTGTACTCCAGCATTGGATCAAAATCGAATCATCGATTTTATATAATCGGGTGTAATGATTAAAAAAAACTGCCTTGTTTGTGAAACAAGGCAGTTGTAAAATAAGTATTTTCTACAATCAAAAATTATTTGTCATCGGCGTTATTCATCTTAAAAACAATAGCAGCCAAAGCAGCACCACCAAAATTTCCTAGTAAGAATACCCAAATATCGCCCCAATTAGCCATATTCATATTTGATACACCAACAGCAACTGCCGGGTTAAAAGCTCCACCCGAGATACCACCTAAGGCATAAGCCATGGTAAGTACCGTAAAGCCAATAGCCAAACCATAAAAACTATTTCCGGAAGTGCCTTTTGCAGTAGCTGTATTTAACACAACATAAGCCAAAGCAAATGTGCCAATAATTTCTGCTACTAATGGCTTAATAACATCAGCAAATGCATCTGGCTGTACAAAAGCAATTTTATCACCTAATAGATAGATGACAGCTCCACTTGCAGCAAATCCACCTGCTATTTGAACTACCATATACACCAATGCCTCGGGCAATGCAATTTTGCCACGTATGAGAACAGCTAAAGTAACTGCAGGATTGTAATGCGCACCAGAAATATGACCTCCAGCAAAAATCATGACCATTAATGCACTGCCAATTGCCAAGGGAGCAAAATCTCCTTTGCCACCATTAACTACCATTCCGATGGTTAATACCAGAAAAAATGTTCCGATAAACTCTGTAATGTACTTTCTCATCTATTTGATTTTATGTTTAAGTAAAAGATTTATGTAAAGGATATGCCTCACCTTCTATATGATGTTTTTATTGACTTGAATTCTGCTATTAGAGTGCAGTTATTAATTTTTGTTTCAGCGCATAATGATAAACTTGTAGGAGCAATGGAAAACAAACAGCAGTAGATAGAAGGCTATTTCTAAGGAATGGAATACCTGCAATATAGCACTGCATAAGTCCATTAAAATTTCTACTGTAGCCCAATCCATCGTTTTGCATCCATACTAAAAAATTGGAACTCAAAAAATAAAATAAGGGACCTGCTACTATTCCAACAATCAATCCTTTTGTATTATATTTTCGGACGAATAAACCAATTAGACTAACAGAAATAATCAATAAATAATTGATCCACTGACTCTCATAGAAACCTTTGAAGGGATATAATTCTAAAGTATAAAGCAGCTCAATAGCAATATCACTCATGAGTAATGTAATCAGTGGCAATAGCATTGCATATTTTTTATCCTGAGTTGTTACTCCCGAAAAAAGAGAAATAGCTAAGAGAGCTGTGATGCCACCTGTGGCAATATTTCCTGCAAAAATGAGTTTAATAATAGTTGCTGCAGTAGCCAATATTATATAGAAAACAAGAACTTTTGGGGCAACACGCATTGTATAAATTTTTGACAAAAATAAGAGGTTAGTTTATATAGCCATCTATGGTCAATAATTTTCGTTGATAGGTGTCTAATAAAGGGGCATATAAATCTTTATTCAATAAATATATTACTTAATGCATAGGCACTAAAGCAGTATTATGTATCAGAAATCTGTTGGCTAGGATTTTAAAAAATTGCTACATACTTTTAAAGTAATAGCAGATTAAATGAAGATGATGATGAAAGCTAAAATTGAATAATAGGCATTCAATTTGAAAAAAATTTCATCTAAACCTTTGTATTTAGTCGAAAAACAATGAGATGCGCAAAATCAATAGAATAATTGTTAATAAACTATATTGCTATAAGCGGGCTTGCAATCGTTTTGCTTTCAAACAACTCTGAAGGAAATTCTAACTGCCATGCCAATTGATCTTCTAGGATATCAGCAAAAGTCTGTAAATAAACAATTACATCTGCACGGTCATTGCGCTTTAGCCACCGAAAACCCCCTGGCAATTTATCCAATATGCTTCTATCATTAAGGTATTCTATATGATGTACATCTGTAGGTGTAAGGCCTGCTTTCTCTAAGGCATGCATCAGTTCGTATGCAGGCAAATTTGATACGCCGCAATATTCATCAGCTATTTCGGTCCATTCTCCAATTGATGTATGCGCTCCTTTTAGCAAATCCTCTGCACTTTGATTTGTAATGCTCTGTAGTAAGTGTCCACAATTACAACAACCATGATGGCCCCATGCATAAATGGCTCCCTTTTTTAATCTATCTGCTGTTGTTCTTAATGCTTTTATAAGTGGTAATGACGGTGTGGCCATAAAAAATTTTCTTTTAATAACAAGTAATATTGAAATGAGTTTAGCTGTTCAAGAAATGATTCATTCATGCTGATATACTTAAACATAAAAACAAATACACAAACCACTACTCTCCCACTCAACCGGGTGACGATTGGTGAATGGCAGCTTCATTGAATAGAACAAATCATAAGATTAAATGTACCACCCCACAGGATTTTCATCTGTATTGATATTAACCTGTTTTGTTTGCAGGTAAGCGTTTATGCCTTCCATTCCTAACTCTCTTCCTGTGCCGCTTTGTTTGTAACCTCCCCAGGGTTGTTCATTAAAAGTGGGATGGAAAAAATTTACCCAGGTAATGCCAGAATGTAGCTGTGGCAATACCCTTTGAGCTCTTGTAATATTCTCAGTAAATATGCCTGCGGCCAATCCATAAGGTGTATTATTTGCCAAAGCAATCACTTCATCCTCGGTACTAAATTTTTGAAGACAAACTACCGGTCCAAATATTTCCTCTTTCATGATGCGCATATCTTCACTAACATTTGTAAAAATGGCAGGTGAAATAAAGTATCCTTTGGATAAATGATCTGGTCGCAGTCCACCACTTGCAAGCGTAGCACCCTCTTCTTTCCCAATAGAAATATACTTATTCACTTTTTCATATTGCAAGGCACTGACCACAGGCCCCATTTGTATGCCCTTTTCTAAGCCATTACCGATTTTAATTTTTTTACTTCTGCCAATAAAATCTTTTACAAATGCATCATAAATTTTCTCATGGATATAGATGCGACTTCCTGCACTACACACCTGTCCACTATTAGCAAATGCAGCAAAAAGGGTCCAGTCCAAAGTGCGTTCCCAATTACAATCTTCAAAAACAATTGCCGGATTTTTACCTCCCAATTCGAGTGTTACTTTTTTTAGTGATTCAGAAGCCGATTGCATGATTTTTTTACCTGTTACTGTACCTCCGGTAAATGCAATTTTGTCCACCAACGGATGATTTGTAAGTGCAGAGCCTGCCACAGGTCCATCTCCGCAAACAATGTTTACCACCCCTTTTGGAATGCCGGCATCATTGATTAATGTTCCAAGATAAAGCGCAGATACAGGGGTAATTTCAGAAGTTTTTAGTACTACAGTATTTCCGGCCGCAAGTGCTGGAGCTAATTTCCATACAGCCATCAACAATGGATAATTCCACGGCACTATTTGAGCACAAACGCCAATTGGTTCTTTTACCGTATATGAAAAGCTACCTGTTGGCACAGGCATTGTATCCCCCTGAATTTTGGAAGCAAGACCAGCATAATATT
Source organism: uncultured Parafilimonas sp. (assembly GCA_937892395.1). Taxonomy (GTDB): domain Bacteria; phylum Bacteroidota; class Bacteroidia; order Chitinophagales; family Chitinophagaceae; genus CALAGJ01. Next base: position 3,686 of record CALAGJ010000081.1, on the reverse strand, counting down.
CAAAACAGTTTGCTGCATCATCTATATCAAACTCAGCTTCACGGCGTGGTTTGCCATTGTTTTGTACTTCGAGTGTTACTAATGTTTCTCTATTGCTGCGAATATTATCCGCAAGGCGGAGTAATATTTTTCCACGGTCTAATGCATACATATTTTTCCATGTGCCTGCATCAAATGCGGTACGTGCTGCTTTTACTGCTGCATCAATATCCTCCGGGCCACTGTCCGGCACAGTACAAAAAATTTCTTCTGTAGCTGGATTGATAACCTGACGTAAAGCACCTGATAATGCATCACATAAAACACCATTGATAAATTGCTGAAAATGCATGTCAAAATTTTTTATGGAGCCAAATGTAATTGGAAAGTAAGAATGTGTAGTAATAGAAATTTTAGAAATCAAATGGAGAGGATGATCTATTGATTTATATTCTTAAAATATGTGTATTGATGTCAAGACATATAATCAACAGATGTCATTTACACTTAATTGAGCCCGAATTTGGAGATGCAATATTTTGCAAAGTCATACTTAAATTCTTGGTATAATAGTATAAAAAATGACTGAAATAATTTTCACTATACCTATCAAAAAAAAAGGCTGCCCATTTCAGACAGCCCTTTTCTTGATTCGATTTTTTTAGTGTTGTATTTTCAACTCTTTTGACATAACTGCTGTACCACTTTGTACTCGCATTACGTATACTCCTTCTTTGAGTTGGTCAACTTTTATTTTGATATCTTTTACTTGTGCGTTTGCATAGCTATTATAAATGAGTTGCTTACCATCTTTGATGTTATAAATTCCCACAGAAATTTTATCAGTGGCACCTGTTACTTTTACGCTAACGAAATTGCTGGCAGGGTTTGGTGATACTGAAAAATTTAATGCTGGGTTTTGCATATCATTATTTACAATAGTAGTAGTTGCTACACCAATTGGTGATGGTGAAATTAAATCTGCTTGCCAGATACCACGACCATAAGTAGCTGCTACTAACTTATTGCTGGTGTAATTAATTTCCAATTCATGCACCATTACATTTGGTAAGCCATTATTAAATGCTTTCCATGCATTAGTGGTATTGTCTCTATAATAAGTGCCTACATCGGTACCTACATATACTCTATCATTGGCTGTATTATTCTGATAGACAATTGTATTAACTGGAAGGTTTGGTAAAGTGCCAGAAATATTTGTCCAATTTGTACCACCATTCGTACTGCTGAAAACTTTATTGCCTGCATTATATCCACCAAGGCAAACCCATACTTTGTTTGCATCTGTATTGCTCACAGCTATATAATTTATACCCGTAAGATTTACTGGCAATGTGCCCGTAATATTTACAGACGTACCTGCGCCTACATCGCACTTAAGTATTTTTCCAAAACTTGCGTAATAAACGATATTGTTATTTGATGGAGCTACGGTAATAGCACTGCCATATTCCCCGAGACTTGAGCCCGCAATAGAGGACCAACTGGTGCCATTATTATTTGAAAGATATAATGCGCTGGAAGAGCCATAGTACAATCTGTTAGCAGTAACAGGGTCTAATACAAAAGGAGTAATCCAATTCCCGAAACTTGGTGCTATATATGACCAGTTTGTGCCACCATTTGTACTTCTTTGTAAACCACCATTCTGATAACACTCATACATTAAATTTTGATTCGTGGCGTCAATAGCAGCTTCCATACCATCTGCTCCAAACACTTGCCTCCAGGATGTGCCATTCCACAAGTTGCAGCCATTATCTTGCCAGCCACTAAGGTATAGGTTTGTATTCTGAGGCGATGTACCTAAGCGGTAGATTTGAGCAATCATTAAACCATTACTTAAATCTGCCCAATTAGTGCCATTGTTTGTGGTTTTAAAAATACCACCATCAGTAAGTGCAAAAGCAGTATTGGGTTGACCTGCTATGAATGCAAATCCATGTTTGTCAGCATGTACATAGTTAGCAGCTGTGAAACTACTCCAATTATCAACATTTGACCATGAAGTGCCACCATTGGATGATCTTACGGTATTGAGTCCACCCGCATAAAGCACATTTGCATTGTCTGGAGATACCCCAAATGCAATGTCATAATATCCATAAAATGAAGCTCCAAATGGATAGGTTTTACTTATCCAAGTAGTGCCACCATCGCCACTGTATTGGAAGACACTTCCTTCTGAAAGTGCATATACTGCACTAGGGTTTGCAGCACTCACTTCTATGGACATCCTACCGCTACCAACTCCAGTTTTTATACTTACCCATGTAGCACCAGCATCTGTACTCCGATAAATAGTGCCATTGCCACCGGCATAAACTGTATTAGGATCACCTGGCTTCCATTCCATATCATGACAGTATGCATTTAGAACTTTGGTGATAGAGGCACCACCATTTGTAGTTCTATAAATACCATCTAATGCTGCGCCCAGTAAAATATTTTTATTGGAGGGATTGATCAATAGTCTTTGAATCATTGATCTGTCCGATTGAGAAAGATTTGGAAATGCTGAAGACCATGTGGTGCCGCCATTGGTGGTTCTCAATACACCTGATGTATAAACACCACCCCAAAAATCATTTGCAGAACCAAAAGTGTATCCACTTCTATCGCCTGTGGCCACATATACATTGTTGGAGTTTGTAGGGTCGATGGCTATATCTGAAATACTTGTAACAGGAAATTTATCACTTAAGCAAGCCCAAGTTATGCCTCCATCAGTTGTTTTCCAAACCCCACCACCGGCTGTTGCCAGCCAAATGATATTGCTATTTGATGGATCTACACGAGCAGCATTTATTCTACCTGCACCACCACCATTAGATGGTACTTGACTAGCACCAACCTGACTCCATAGTGGTAATGCTGCTTGTGCTGCATACATTTCCGGATTTTTTTCCAATGATGCATTCCATGCTTTCCATTGTGAACCTGCATCGGGTAAATTACCACTTGGGTAAGTTCTACACCGCATTAAATATTCCCAACGTTGAAATTGTTTTAAGATACCATCGGCCTTTTTATCTTCCCTTTGGCGAAGACCGGCTTTAACTTGTCGTTCATACTCGGCATAAAATTTTTTCGAAATTTCATTCAGATTTCGTGGTTTGCTTGGTGCTTGTTGAGCACTGACAAAACAAGGAATGAAAAGAAAAGGCAGCACAAATCGTAGCATTTGTTTTTTCATGACACATAATTTTTAAAAAATAAATAAATTTAAGGAACAAATTTATTGTTAAATTTTTGGATGAAATACTTTGTGTAATGATTGCCCATAAATCATGAAACAAAATCCATTTGCAGATCTAATTGTAATTAAAATTATATCAATCTTTTTTTTTGATTCTATGGCAAAACGCTATGCGTAGTAGCTACTAAATAAAAAATGCGGCTTTCGCAGTTGACATGTATTACAAAATGTAAAATGCATGGTGTATTTAGCGTTGAGCAATTTTTGACATAAAAATATTCCGTTATTTCTTTCTTTTAAAATTAAGCGCAAACGCTTATCCATATTACCTTATACGCTTCTATAGCATGGTGAACTACAAAATATAGATTAAAGGACTGACCTTTCTTTTTTGGCTGCTATATTTGCAGCGCAAAAATTAAGTATATGTATCGTACACATACCTGTGGCGAATTGAGAATAAATGATCAGCATAAACAAGTAACGG
>CALAGJ010000080.1 GCA_937892395.1 uncultured Parafilimonas sp. | reverse complement strand
CGTCTGTGCAGCAAATAGTGGCGCATGTTTGTTGTTTAATAAAACGGTAGATTATTTCGTTCATAACACTCATATTTATTCCATACTTTTTCTAATTGGTGAATCTTTTTTCTTTCTTTTAAATGCAGCATCGTAATATTTCTTTTCAGATGCTGTTACCGGCTTAACTGCGATTACCTGCGTAACTTCTCCCTTTTCATCAAGCGCCACGAAAGTAAAATACGCTTCACTGATTAAATAGTTTTTCCCATTTAATACTGTTTTTGCGAATGCGAAAACAAAAATTTCGAGTGACGTTTTAAAGGCACGGGTTATTCTGGCAGAAATGGTAATAATATCTCCAACTTTTGCTGCTGCAGTGAAATCAACACGATTGATACAGGCGGTAACACAAATTTTTCCGGCATGTGTTTGTGCACAAACGGCAGCAGCAATGTCCATCCATTCTACCAAGCGTCCGCCCAGCAATATGCCCATTGGGTTTGTATCATTAGGACAAACCACTTCTGTTTTGATAGTTTCAGAATCAGATGGGGTTTTATAGCTTAATACTTTCATTATTTAATTACTCTAAATATTTTATATAACACCTGCGTCGTTTATGCTGAATTGTATCATAATATTCCCAAATAGACTGCACTTTTGTGTTCTCTTCCAGCTCAGGATTTGATTCTGCATATTCAATTCCGTTTTTGATGTATGACTTTGTTAGCTCATTCATTAAAATTGCATTTACACCCTTTCCCTGTAAATCTTTCCTCACAGCAACCAGGCATAAATCCCCAAGATTATTTTTCTTAAGTGCCTTCAGGATATGAATAAAACCAAAAGGGTAAAGGCCGCCTTTTGCTTTTTGTAGTGCCAGAGACAAAGAAGGCATGGTAATTCCAAATGCGGCCAATTCATTGTTTTTATCCAATACCAGTGACACAAAATCAGGGCGTATAACCGATAAGAATTTTCTTGTGCTATATTCAATTTGCTTTTCATTGAGTGCAACCATACCATATAATCCGGAGTAAGCAGAATTTATTAGTCTGAAGATGTCTTTTGAATAAGATAGTATGTCTTTCGTTGTTGCCATCTTTACCACACAAAACTGATGTCTTTTTTGCACAATTGCTGCTATTTTCTCCAGCCTCTCCGGCAGCACCACTGGTAGCTTAATCTTGTATTCCACCCAATCAACATCTTTTTGGTAGCCAGCCCTTTCTATAAACAGTGGGTAATAAGGATAGTTATAAATAGTTGCAAAAGTTCCTACCTGGTCAAAGCCTTCAATTAATAAACCTGCATAATCAAAATTAGTAAAGCCGATTGGGCCATGAACTGCGTTCATCCCTTTTTCCTTTGCCCATATTTCTACCTGTGTCAAAAGTTTTTTTGCAATTTCCTCCTCTTGTTCAAAATCTATCCAGCCAAACCGTATGTACCTGTTTTTCCATTTTTCTATATACCTGTGATTAATAATGGCTGCTATACGCCCTACTACTTTATTCTCTTTATAAGCAAGCCAGTATTTCGCTTCGCAAAACTCAAATGCAGGATTTTTGTTTTTGCTTAAAGTATCTTCAATGTCTTTCTTCAATTGAGGAACATAATATTTATTTCCCTTGTACAACCTGTAAGGAAAATTAATGAATTCGTTAAGCTGCTTTTTATTGATCACTTCCGTAATAATTATGCCCCTGCTTTCAATAGCAGGAGTAGCTGATTTTAAAAGAGCATCATTATAAAATAATGTTTCTGGCATAATTAAATTTCACAGGTATATTTTATAAAACTGCAATTTGAGAGTGATTCAATTTTTGTTAAAATTTCATTAGCATCTTTCATATCAAAATCTTCATGCAGCCTTTTTGGAACACCCATGCAGGACAGGTCTATGTGGATATCAGGCTCTACCGAATGATTACTCAGACAAGCCTTTGAGCATGCCAGCGGACAACCATCAATAACGATAATTTTTCTGCCAGATGTTGCTGTACGCACAAGACTCTTAACGTTACCTCCAACACCAGCAATGCAGGACATTTCTGCTACATCCATTCTGTCAAGCTGAACAGCAATATAGTTTGCCATTTGTGCAGCACTGGAACAGCCGGAGCAGGAATACACCAGCGGTTTATTATCAGTTCTTGTTTTCATTGTATGAAAGCTGTTTTTTATAAAGATGGTTTTTCAGACGTCCGATCAAGAATTGCAATCGCCAGAGGAAATAGATTTTAATATTAAGCCAGGGTTGTTGAAATGGTTTCATTGGTTGTTGATTTTATTGTATTGAGTTGCTCAACTTTTTTTAAACCTTTTCTTCTGCTGGTTACAAACCAAACTAGCGGTATTACACCGCCTACAGTAAATATGGAGCCACCAATGATACGCATCCAGGTGAGTGTTTGAAACCCATTGCTTTCAATAAATGCACTGCTACGGGCATACCACAACCCCTGCTCTGTTACGGTTTTAAACTGGTAAATGCCGGCAGGAAATAAATCAAGTAATACCATCAGCAGCAAACCTATATTGATGGACCAGAAAACTGTTTTGATCAGTTTTGGTTTCCACCAATCAACCTTAAATAATAACTGGCAGCAAAATAAAACAGCAGCTACTGCAAGATTACCATACACACCCATTAATGCAGCATGGCCATGATTGACAGTTAAATAAGTACCATGTTCATAATAATTAGCAATAGGAAGATTGATGATAAAACCCAGTACACCTGCTCCAAAGAAATTCCAGAAATTAACAGCCACCAAAAAAAGGAATACTTCTGAAAATCCAAATCGTTTACTTAAATCTCCGTTTACCCGGTTATTTGTTTCCAGCAGCTTTGGAAGTTTGCTGAAACGCCACGCTTCTAATGTGAGCAGCACCAACGGCACTACCTGTAATGTTGAAAACACCGAACCAAGCGCCATCGTAAACACCGGTTTGGCATTCCAGTAAAAATTATGGGAGATCCCGAGCAGGCCGGAACCAAGGAATAATAAGGTTGCTAAATAGATCACACGAATTACAGCCTGCCTGCTTACTAATCCCATTACCACCATAAAATATCCAATCAATACTGTGGTAAATACTTCAAAGAAAGCTTCGGCCCACATGTGTACCACCATCCATCTCCAGAAATCCGCAATCACAAAGTTAGTTTTGGGGGTGGCAATAAAACCAGAGATCAATAATAAAATTATACTGAAGGTGGTATACACTAACCAATTAGGCAACGCCCATGGCTGCTTTAGTTTCATCACCAGTTTAATGCCCCGGTATATGGTTGTTGCCCAAATAATAAATACGACTCCAAGAATAATCTGCCATAGTTTTCCAAGCTCTACATATTCCCATCCCTGGTGGCCAAACCAATACCAGTTCTTTCCGAAAACACCTTTTGGCCCAAGCAACATTCCTGCAAAGGAGCCGGCCACTAATATTACCGTAAGCCAAAAAATTGTATTGATGAGTGTAACCTGTTTTTTTGATTGGTTGGGTGATACAAGCGACATCATAAAAAATGAAGCGCCTATCCAGCAGGCTGATATCCATAAAATAGATAGTTGCAGATCGGA
>CALAGJ010000079.1 GCA_937892395.1 uncultured Parafilimonas sp. | reverse complement strand
GGCATACGATATATGCCTAAGTGACTGGAGTTCAGACGTGTGCTCTTCCGATCTCCTTCATCCTCAATTGTATTTTCAAACCAATCCCAAACAATAAAAGTAATATTTCTTGTCAACAAGCCACCATTAGTTACTTCAACACCTTTGCTACCATCCCACCAACTATAATTTGCGCCAGTAGTAATGGCTGCGCTTAGCTGGTCAACATATTTTTGTAAATCAGCATACATGCGGGTATCATCAGATGTATCAATCACGTATTGAGAAATATTTGCTTCTTCATTTTCCACAACAACTACTGCTGGTTTCCATTGTATCACATTCAAACTATCCAATACCTCTTTTAAGTAGTTGGTATAACTTGTGGGATCCGGAAATGGCTCAGGGGTAGAGTAATCGCTTTGGTGATAGTTTACATTCAATACAGGTATTAAACCGGCCTCTTTAGATGCTCTATAGTAATCTAAAAAAAATTGACGACCTCCATCAACGGTTTGGTCATCCCATAATTCCTTGAATATGTTTAAACGGATATATTTTGAATAAAACTTTTTTGCACATAAAATAGCAGAATCTCTTTTTAAAGTTTCCTGATATTTATTATTACTCATTTGTTCCAGTTCTGCCACAGGTGCTGTTTTGCCTACATACATCCCCATGGTATTCAAGTCAGAAAAATACCTCGTTAAAGCAGTGTCAAACTCAATAGGGGGTGGGGGTGGTGGCGGAGGAGGGTCTATCTCATCATTACATGACACACCGCCTATCAATAAAAATACAACAGATATATATGAAATGAAAACTTTGTTTTTCATAATAACAAATTTAAAATGTGCTACAGGCTATTGACAAAAATAGTGCTACAACTGCAATTTGCAAAGAAAATGAACTTGTCAACTGATTTTGTATGGTTAATCATGCTTTTCAAATGCAAAATCAGGTTTATCATAATAGGTATTTGAGATTGCAAAATTTTTAAAAAAAACGGGCAGTCAATGCTGCCCGTCATATTGAATTATTGAAAATTATTACTCGATAACGGCCTTTATCGTTTCCATATTTTTTCCTTGTTGTAATTTGATGATATAAAGCCCTGCGGATTGTGAAGGTAGCACTTTATTTAGTTGTTCATTCACAAAGCTCAGATTTCCCTTGCACTGTAATAATGAATGTCCCTCTATAGAAAACACCTCTAACACTATTCCCTCACTTTCATTGCCACCACTCAAAATAAAATGATGCCTGCCAGGATTGGGTGATAAAGTAAAAGAACTTCTCGATAAGCTTTTCTTGGTAATATTTTTTGTTTCAGTTATAGGGGTATTATCAGCACATGCACCCACTTGTGGTAAGTTCCTATCAATCCATGCTAATCTCGCTGCTATCCAAAATTTCAGTGTTTCCATTTCTTCTTGATATGTATCCGGAATTGGATTAGGATTTGGCCAAACATATTTACCAAGCGTTGGCCATTTTGTAAAATGACGTTTTCTGGCCTCAGAGGTAAGTGCGGCTATGGAATCAATTGTAGCATACAAACTTTCAGTGCTTAAAATAGTTTGACGCAAGGATTTCCATCTACAAAGTAAGTTGGCTTTATAAGCAGTATCTTGCCAAAGTTTATCCCACCAAAAAGGCACAGGAAGAAGAAAAGGAGGGCAGTCATAATTATACCTGTAAGCCCATCCTGTAGTATCACTTCCTTTACAATAGTTTGCATTCCTAAATCCAAGATCATAATCCCACACAGGACCCATGTGTATTCTTTTATCAACCGAGTTATTATCCTTATACATATAGGTACTAATATGATAGCCATCCACATTTCGGCTTAGTTCATTTACAATAAAATAATCAATAAATGAATTTTCATCTGCATACTGTCTAAACCCTGTTTGAGGATCCTGAAAGTCATTACCCTTTAATGCAGTTTCAAAACTATCTGTATATCGTTTGATATAATCTTTTTGCACTTGGGTTATATCTTCAACTTTTGGATATACATATTTAAACCGAACTTTTGCAAACGAGTTTGGTGCACCATATTTTGAAACCCATGCATCTGGATCTTTATCTAATGCATAAATATATCCTCCTGTTATTTTATCAGCACTACTATCCTGAGGCTCTAATTTTTTAATATTAACTCGGTTTTTATCTCGTTTTATTTTTTCCATAAAAACATAAATACCAATGTATTTGTCATTCAATAATACTTCCACAAAGCGACAGTGTGCTGCCCAATGGCCCATTTTATTACTAAGGTCATAAGCCAGATAATTACGCATCAAAGTTTTATCGCTGTAAGGTGCAAATAGTACCCAATCACTTTCTTCCGGCAATCCAAAAAGTGATGCATCTACATCCTCTTGATTTTCGTCCCTTAGCTCTATTGAATAGGATTTCATGGGAAACATTTGAGAACTTTCACCACGCACTTCAATGCCTATATTCCCATTATATTCATTAAAAGCATCTGTCAAATTATTGCGCACTCCTGGCCCATTATAAATAATGCCCATTGTAGCCTCTATTTTGGGCTCATCCGGTATGGGTACTCCATTAGTATTAATAATAATAATGGGTAAATTTGATGAACGATTTGCCTGTGCGCTTACGAATTGAACAGTAAAAAAAAGCATCAAAATCAATAAGTAGTTTTTCTTCATAATAAAACATTTTTCCTTTTTATAAATAAGACATAACAATAAACATTATACACACAAATAAACAAATAAATATTTTGCTTTATTAATATTTCAATAGTTTTATTAAATAATTATTTATAGGGCGTGTCCCTTTGGGCCGGGCTATCCGTTTCAAGTCCTCGCCACTCCTGCGTCG
>CALAGJ010000078.1 GCA_937892395.1 uncultured Parafilimonas sp. | reverse complement strand
TTTAGCAAAGCGGAATTTTCATCTCTAACTTCAATCTCATTCTTAAACACATCTATTATGTGTTTAAACTTTTGTAGTGTTTTCCCAGACCGCTGAATCTGAAACTTCTCCGGCAGAATGAAATCTTCAGGGTTTAATGAAATATCATTTTTACAAGCTTCAAGTAATTCAGGCGAACTCCATCCGAAGTAAATACGTTTCTTTGGATTTATATCACCCCATCCGGATTTGGCTATCTCCTTATTGAATAAAAAGTTATAAATCTTTCCATTTAGGTTTTCACTAAGCCCCTTTAAGGCATAACTAAACTCGCTATACTGAGATTTGGCAATTGATAGAAATTCAGATAAATCTTTAAACATGTTAGCATCTCGGCCAGCATCCCAACTATGTGTTGTGTATTTTAAAGCACTATCATTTACAGAGAAATTTTTCAAAAGTGCAACCAACTCTTTAGGTTTATGAAACACAGGTATTGGTTTTTCTTCAGATTTAACCTTAGTAGGAACATCAATAATTTTCTCCTCTGAAACAACCATAGGTTGTTCAGTAAGGCCAAGCAATAGCTTCATCAAAGGTGTATTACTTATTTCGGCCTCCTCAATTTCAATTAGGTTTTTTGATACAGATGCAACTTTCCCTGTAAGCTTTTCAAATCTGGTTTTGAGTTTCTGATACAATTCATTATCCGCTCCCTTCACCATTTTCAGGTAATCCAGTTTGCCGGAAATAACATTTGCCATATCTGGCTTGCCATTCTTTACATGGCCTTTGTCGGCAATGTATTGCTGTAAAAAGAATCCTGAGGCTCTTTCGTAACCATACCTTTCCCAGTAATAAAGCCACATACGCAATTGCTTGATGTATCGCTGCTGCACATTGACTTTATCATTCACCAACAGGCCGGTTACTTCTTTACGGTAACCATCTTTTTGCAAACGGGTTTTGCTTTCTTTAATGTGAAAGTTTTGCTCAGCAATTATCCTGTGTAATTCTTTTAAAAACTCACTCTGGGGCTGATACACGTTGTGCATAGAACTAAAAGTGATGTCATCGGCATAACGGCTGTATTTTAGGCCAAAACGTTTTGCTACACCTGATAATAAATAATCCAGTCGTTGGCAAACTATATTTGTTATTACCGGTGAGGTAGGAGCACCCTGTGGCAATACATTGCGTTTTACTTTTTCCCATTCGCCTGTTTCGTTTTTGCGTTCTACTTCCATTTCAGTACAACACAACGATGCAATGATATTGGCAATGTCTAACCGGCTTGTATCCGGTATTTTATTCACCAGCCAGAGTGTGCCTTCCAGCGATTTACCAGCTTTGGTTTTTAATGAACTGCTGCCAAGTAAGATGTACTTATCCTTTTCCTTGTCGAAATTATTGGCCACATAAAGGGTTCCATATGGTGTATTGGTAAACATCCTTCCCTTGCCCTTTAAGAAAGTAACGGGTTCATCGGTTTTCAAATGTTCCTTTTTGAAATCCTCCCACTTTATATATTGTGGCTCAACAGAAGATGCCTTATTTAGATTAAATGGTTTAAGCTGGAAGCATTTCCAAACTCTTGCCTGATCAACCGAAGGGAAGAAATCCTTTAGGTCGATGTTGTAAACATACTTACTGCCAACATGCAATTTGGCATTATCTACTATTGACCTATCTCTCACAAAGCCCATAGCGGCATTGTGCGGTTCGTAAACGCATTGCAATACAAAACTCAGCGTTTTTTGCAGGGATTTTAGACCCTTTACAGGTGCATGTATGCAGCGTTCAGCTCCTGATTTTTTCTTTATTTTAAATTCAGCATACCGCTTTCTTCCAAGTTTTGGGTTGGCAAACCAGGTGAGCTGTTTTAAATCAAATGGAACAGCCTTATCTCCATAGACCAGTGGTTTCGCTTCATTCAATACATGAAGCAAATCTTCCCTGGACTGCATTTTTTCAAAGGCAGTTCTGATTTGGTCGATATGTGCTTGTTCCAGTTTCATAATTTTATAAAAAGTTCAATGAAGCCTGCTGCGTTATTCTTTGTTTATGAACTCAACTTATATCTATAATAATATAAATAATAATATTTCAACAGCACTATCAGCTTACAGTTCAAAGAACCGTGTAGCCAACAATAACCAAGAAACATTCATCCCCCGATAAATCGGGGAACACCAACCGATCTGAAACCGCCTTGCGGTGGCTTCCAGTTGGCACAAATCAATATCGTGCAGCAGGCTTTCAAAGAACAATGTGCAAAGTAATATTCCAACTGTGCAGTGTAACTGCACAAAAGTAATTATTTTCTATTAACTTTGTGCTTTGTATGACGCAGTTAATTGAAAAGCAAATAGAACTATCAAGAATGCAGTGTAGCTGCACAGCATAAAGGTTAATAATATGGCAACGAATAAAAATGCCCTTATACGCTATAAAGTACTGGATAACTGCTTCAGAAATCCGGGAAGAAGGTATTTCATCGATGACCTGATTGCAGAATGTGAAAGTGTTTTACTTGAAATAGACCCTGAATCAAATGGGATAAGCCGGAGGCAGATATTTGAAGATATTGCTTTTATGGAAAGCAAGGAAGGGTGGAGTATAGAACTTGACAAGCTTCGTGATGGGAAAAAGGTTTATTACCGGTATGCGGACATGGCTTTTTCCATCAACAATATGCCTTTGAATGAAGTTGAAATCAATCAATTAAAGGCTGCGGTAGACATACTTTCACAGTTTAAGGGTATGCCACAATTTGAGTGGGTGAACGAACTTGTACCTAAACTTCAACAAGGCATTGCAACGGATGAGGCATCCGCTACTATTATGGAGTTTGACAGCAACCAATATCTGAAGGGTATTGAGCACCTGGGGCCATTGCATAATGCTATCTTCTATAAAAAGGTGCTTACCATCAGTTATCAGCCTTTTGAAAATGATGTTCCTTTTGATGTTGTAATCCATCCTTACTTTTTGAAGCAATACAATAACAGGTGGTTTTTATTTGGCTATAATCCTGAAAAGGAAAAGTACGACTGGAATCTTGCTATCGACCGGATCATTTCAATAAAGGAAACAAAAGGGAAGTACCAGAAAAACAATAAGATAGACTGGCAGGAATATTTTGAAGATATTATCGGAGTTACCAAACCAGTTGATGCCGAGCTGGAAAAAGTGGTTTTGCACTTTAAAGGCAGGACCGGAAACTATATGGAAACCAAGCCGCTTCACGGCTCACAAAAACCAAAATGGATTGACGACAATACTCTTGAGGTAACACTTGAAATTATCATTAACTATGAATTGGAAAGGTTAATTCTTTCCTATGCTGATAGTATTTCTGTTATTCAGCCGATAAGCCTTGCAGAAGTGATTAAGAATAGGTTAAAAGAAGCATTGAAGCAGTACAAGTGATTTTTACAAAATAACAAAGGTTCACCTGCCCAAATTAGAATATTGCACCCTGTGGCTTATTTTACAACGGGCAATTCAATTCCAATTTTGAAGAAATTTACATATTCCCCAATTGCTGAATTGGAATCTTTCATCAGCTCACTAAATTTAGATAAATCTTTGTTATTGCTTTCCTGATTTGGATATATAATCAAACAATCAATGATTTTATCTTTAGAATAATTTAATGCATCATAAACCTTGTGCATTCGAGAATAGCCACTCAACTGCCTGGCATCATCTAAAACAGAAGTATATAAATAACGTGGCTTGTATTTAGCATCAATTACCATTGGTGGACTGAGCAATAAATAATCTAACTCTTTGCTATTGTATGTTGGATGATAAATGACCTGATTCTTAAATTGCTCTTTCAATAAACCTAAAACGTACAATTCAAACAGTTTACTCATGTCAATCCAAAATGGATGTGTATTGATGGTTTGCTTTTCTACATTTGAAATATTGTATCCATATCGTTTTAGGATCATCTTAGCCAATTTTATGGCTTCCTCATATTCTCTGTAAAATGGATTAGTTTTTGTGTATCGAATATCATTGAGATTTACTTCCTCTGAGACTGTTTCAAATGCCGGGGTTATATAATTAAACAAGTTCTGTATATATGCATCTGTGTTTAATTGTGCGTATACAGGAAGATAACTTTTGATGAAAGAAAGAGTTCGTTTCAATAATCTATTTTCAAGACCATTCAATCCAAATTCATCATAACTGCAAAAGGTATTGAGATTCTTATTCTTGAATATGTTTTCTTTTAAAGTTTTACCCACTAAAACCCGGCCTTTTACTCTGCTATTTAAATTGTGCTCAATCTTGTAATATGACTTCTTCAAACCTTTGCGAACAATTATTTTCAATAAGCCGAGAAATTGCACAACTAACAATGGCGTAAGTAAATCTCTTTTTTGCTCAATCTCAATTTTGGGTTGCTCCCATTTTATCTCAAACAATTCATCTAATTCATTGGCAATATCCTGGTACTTTAAACAATGAAATAACATCTTTATAAAGTCAGTTTCTTTTAGAGTACTGCTATCAATTGTTCCTTGATGGTCTGTAATTTTCGTATTTAATTTTGGAGCAACATAAATTACTTTATCGTCACTAATCCAATCTACACCTATGTAATAATGGGTGTGCAGTGAATTATCTTTTTTAATTTCAATACATTTCTTTTCTGGATTGCTCTGAAATAGAATTTCTTTTTGCAATAATTCAGCGTCTATTCCTAAAGGGATAGGTTCACCATTTGGATATTTGTGGTGCTCAGTTAATGAATTGAATAAAAAGTTACTCATTGACTTTTAATGCTTTAATTTCCTTCTCTGCTTCTTGACTAAGAACTCCGTCTTTAACGTATTCAAAAAGAATCGGCTTGATTTCAAATTCTAACTTTATATTTAATTCCGAAAGAGTGTCTACTAAAAAGTAGCTGTGCCCCAACTGTACATCCTTTGCTTTAAAATCTGACTGGAGATATGCTGGTTTATCCGCAGTCTTTTCTTCATTAAATAACTTAGAAACATCTGCATACAATGCTTTAGCCTTTCTATTCAAATCAGCATCATCAATCACCTCATCAATTGCAACATCTGTAGGTGGAACATCAATAAAAGCAAATCGTCTTTTGATTGCATAATCAATATGACCAACACTCCTGTCTGCTGTATTCATAGTGCCTATAATAAATAGATTATTTGGGAGCCGTAATGCTCTATCACCTGTGCCCTCTATTCCTTCCTGCTTTAATGAATACATGCTTTCAACAACATTCTCTTTTGGTTTGTCGGGATTGTAACGATATTCTAAAGCATAAATCAATTCACCGAGTACAGAAGGCAGGTTTGCCCTATTAATTTCATCTATTATCAATACATAGTTGATTGCCTGATTATCCAATGCTTTTTGAGCAAATTCTGCTAATGTCTTGTTTTCTACTTTGTATTCAACCTGTCCTCTTGTGTTTGTATCAGCTGTAATGCCCCTAACAAAATCTTCGTAGGTATATGCAGGATGAAATTGTATTAGCTTCTTTTCTCCCAACGTATCAAGTACCTGAACATCATCCAGATTTACGTCATCATTTTTAATTTTAAACTTATCATACAAATGCCCCATAAAGTCGAAGTTTGAAATACTGCTTGAATGGTTTGCCTTCATTTCAAGAAACTTCTCATTTATTTTTTTATTCAATTGTATATCATCTAAGCCAGTTGTATTAATCTCAAAGATTTTGGCGATTAGTTTCAAATGATTTTGACTGAATATCGGAAAGTATTCATTCGGAAAATACGTACTCAGAATTTTCAGTATAAAACTCTTCCTGAAAATCTCTGCGGCAGCAGTGTAATTTTGTGTGGTTAAAAGCGTATTCAAAGCACTTTTTATATCATCTAACTTTTGCTGTGGTGTTTTATCAGTGCTTACAAATGCGTTCTGTTCATGACTGAAATAAACACCATAAACAGTTGTACCTGCTAATCCTGGAGAAAACCTACCCAAAGAACCTAATTTCTTTTCAAGCCAATAGCAAAAGCTGTCTTGCGATCCTCTGCCTAAAGAATATGTATCCAAAGTTAGATTGGGAATATTGACGATGGGAAACGCAGTTACAAACTCGTTTAATAAAGAAATTCTTTGAGCATTTCTCTCATTCAAATCTTTGGTGGATTTAAAGGTCTTGATGTACCAGTCAACATATTGAAGTGGGGTCAACTTAACTTCAGATTTTATAATTTCATCTGCCATTAATTGAGCCAACCTTGTTTTACCAGTGCCGGGAGGACCTTGCAAAATGATTTGCTTTTTATATTTTAAGATGTCTATTTTCTGTTGCATTTGTTTGCTCTTTTTATGGTTGATGTATTCTTCTTTTATTTTATCCCAAACTTCATCGCATATTTCTATTGCACCATCACCAGAATATTCAATGATGGTATCCCTATTGGTATTAGCCTTTGCTTCAAATGATGGATTAAAGTATTTTACCAATTCTGCTTTCCGCCTGTGATAAAACCAGTCTGCTTGTTTGTCTCCTTCTTCATTTTCATCATCAAATGGATCTGATGTAATTTCCACCACTCCAAATACACGGTTGTAACCTTCGATAACGACAATTAAATCACCTATTTTTATTTTATGCCAACGAGTACTAAATTTTTCTATTTCACCCTCTTCTTTGGTATAGCCAATCAGATTCTTACAACCTTCTTTAATAAAGAGATTTTCAAAAAACATTTTCGTATTCCCCGAACCACCGGGGGTAATCTTCATGATCCACATATCTGGATTGTATATACTCATTTTATCTAATTGTGCTTTTACAAAAACCACAGGCTCTCCTTGCCGTGGTCGGGTAGTTTGTCGTGGGTGAAGTATGGGAATATCTCGGCCACCATTTCGGGGTATTTGATTGTTACCGGCAGGTTCTGCTGGCTTACGCTTTTCCAATACATTCTGCTGAACTGATAAACCTGGTCAATGAGTTGGTTTATCAATGCAGGGTCATCTAATAATTCTGCTTTGTCGCTGAAGAATGAAATCTTTACCGGGAAATGGTGCTCCCTGTCTGTTGGTGCAGATGCTTCTTCGTACCGGGTGTTGTTGAATAGCAGGTATTCTTTTGCACCCACTTTTACAATGGTTCCGCTGTAAGGCATCAGCTTTTGACTGCTGGTATCAAATGCCAATAGTTCTTTGCTCTCTGTTTTATTGATGGTTACTACAATTACCGGAATAGGTAAGCCCAACGCATGGAGGGTGTCAATGATGGGTTTGAGTTCCTTTTTACTGAGGTCTTTGTAGAAATGGATAATAAGCCTTGTGGCTTTGTAATTGGAGGCAATGAATTTGCCTACTGCTTCCCTGATTGAACCTGCGATGCTATCCGTATCATTTGCACCGAAACAATCAAAGCCTTTGAATATGCCTTCGTTGTTGAAACAGAAAGCTGATCCTACATATTTTGATTTACGGGTAATGGAATAGAATGCCCCCACACCAACAATCAGTTCATTGGTGGTATCTCTTTTCAGCCTCCAGGGAACACCGCCCAGCTTGGCTAAGATGGCTGTTTCAATGTTAGGTAGGAACAGATTGAATGCAGGCTTGGAAATATTCTCCTTCCAAATTACCTGTGAGGTGATGCCTTCGTACAACAATATTTCTTTCATGCGGTGGTAAATGCCGTTCCTCTTGGGGTCTTTCTCCCACTTAGGAACCGGGCTGATGTACACCGCAAAATATTTTGTATCGGGCAACCTGTCTTTATTCTTGATTGCTTTTTGAACTACTGAAACTGCATCATCAATATTATCAAATGAAATGCTGCCGTTCTCTTCCAATTCAAACGGCTGGCTGATGTACTCTTCCATTTTTGGAAATGGATACTGGCCGTTGTAGCCATCTTTAAAGTACTGCCAAATATTCTTTACTGCATGTTCTCTGTCGGGCTTATGGTAAATGAAAAAGAACTTTACATTGTTTGGTTTGGGAACCGGCTTGTATGGCTTCAATCGTTTTAAATCCCTCTTGGGTTCAACTCCTACACCATTGCCAAACTGCAATTCATTGGATGTGCCAT
>CALAGJ010000077.1 GCA_937892395.1 uncultured Parafilimonas sp. | reverse complement strand
CTTAGGTGGCTATGGCACTCCACATATTTATGTAACAGGCGATGGGGGAAATACCTGGAATGCAATAAGTAATGGACTGCCCGATGTGCGGTTTAATGCCATACTGCTGGACCCCGTAAACCCACAAATATTATATGCCGGCAGCGATTTGGGTGCTTATGTAAGCAATAACAGAGGTGCTACATGGTTTGATTTTAGTAATGGTTTTTGGGATGCTACCATTGTTTACGATTTACAAATAACAGCAGATAAAAAGTTGGCCTGTGCTACGCATGGCAAAGGAATTTTTAAAACAGAATTATTTGATGAAACTATATTGCCTGTTGTACTTTCAAACTTTAAGGTGAGCAAAGCAAGTAATGGAAATGTATTGGATTGGAAAGTAAAAGGTGGAGAGGATTTATCTCATTTCATTGTGGAAAGAAGTTATAACGGAAATAATTTTGAAAAAATAGGGCAAGTTGCTGCGCAAAGTGCTGGTAGCGGATCTTATCAATTTACTGATATTTTTTCTATTGCTCAAAGCTCCAATTATTTTTATCGCATACAGTGGGTCAATAAAGATGGTACAAGCAATTATTCAGGCATTGTTTCTATTAGTAGTGAAGTAAAAAGCGGATATAAAATTTTTGGGAATCCTTTTATTCATTCATTCATTGTGCAGTGTAGTGTATCATTTTATGAACCTATACAGATTTATTTGTATGACATGAATGGGAGATTGGTAAAAACACAAACAACTGTACTTAATGCTGGACTAAATAATATAAGAATAAGTGATTTAGGATCATTGCCTGCTGGCACCTATTCCTTACTCATTTTGCGAAGCAATAATGTATATAAGACAAAAGTGGTGAAGTGAGTGGTACTTGAATAACATTTAAAACGAAAAGTAGTTTTTTAGGTTTTTTTTCATGATAATATAGCTATAATTTGAAAGGAAATACCTCCAGGAATATTTACTGCAAATCGAATAACAGATTAATTATATGGCACTGGGTAAGGTTGTAACCCATACTTATTCATGCTAAATGTAGGTGCAGATATGAGTGGAGCATCAGTGTCTTTTAAAACAGGGTTTTCAACCACCTAATTTGTACGATAAACTGAAATGCTTTGCGTATTACCAATCATTTTTTAAAATCAGCTTTGGACATCAAAAATAAGCAAAGTGTAAATCGTTGTTTTCAAATTTAAACAAAATTAAAAGCTATAACATGGGCTATTTGTTTTTGAAAAATATTGTAATTAAATAGTAATTGATGATTAGCATATACAGAATGATATATCCTGATATAAACATGATTACTCAGCGTATCTGCCATACAGCATCCCCATAGTTATATGTCTTGTTATCATTATCCAGAATAATTTGACCCATTTTGTTTACACCAAGCACTTTATGAGGTGCTGTTTTTTTGTCAATACAAAACAACGCAACATCATCCTTTTTATAAAGTAATGAATTATACAGTTGAACTGTCTTTTCGGGAAATGCAAAACTAAAGTGTATAGATTCCATTATTGTTTCTTTCAACAGTTTGGCCAAGGATGAAATATCCTTTTTTGTATTCGAAACCATATACATGGAAATTGCATGTTCCAGATCTGTTGCAAATGTTTCTTGATTAATATTCATACCCACTCCTATTATGGCATACTGACAGGCACCACCCCGCAGAATTGGTTCTACTAAAATACCTGCGGCCTTTTTGTCATTGCAATAAATGTCATTGGGCCATTTTATATAAGCGGTATTTCCGGTATGATCTTTAAATGATTGGGCACATGCCAAAGCCACACTCATGGAGAGTAAAAAAATATTCTCCACAGGCATTTGCCTTGCATTTGCAATGACTGATAGGAGAATATTTTCATCTGGTTTACTATGCCAGCTTTTATTATGTTGACCTTTACCAGCGGTTTGAAATGAGGACAGTATGGTCAAGCCATCTGCCGCAAATCCATTATGTGCCATTTGCATGGCATAGTTGTTGGTGCTTGAGCAACTGTCTAAAACAATAAGGGCGTTGCTTCGTATGGACTTTACAGAGACTGACAAAAGATTCCTATTTTTGACAAAAATAAAAACAAGATATTAACAATTGGCTTTGTATCTGGTTATATACAAATAAGATATTTGCCACAAAATCATTCAAATTTTACAATTATTGGAACAAAATACAGTTTTAACTGACCGGAAAAAGAGCCCAAGGAAACTCAGCTTCCAATCCCGAATCATCAAATCAATCATAAACGCTATTCAGGAAAAAAAGGGAGAATTAATCATATCAGCAGATCTGAGAAATATTCCCGAAGCAGTAGCCGATTTCTTTATCATTTGCCAAGCAAGTAGTCACGTACAGGTTAAAGCAATAGCAGAGCATGTACAGGATAAAGTAAGGGAAGATTGTAATGAACAACCCTATCATTACGAAGGCTTTCAAACTGCAATGTGGGTTTTAGTAGATTATATTAACGTGGTAGTGCATGTAATGCAACCTGCCACAAGACAATTTTATAAATTAGAAGATATGTGGAGCGATGCTCCACAGAAAGGTCACTCATAAATAAATTTTTAGAAAAATACAATGTCAAACGGTAAAAATAAATCCCAATCTCAACCAGAGTTTAATGACGGAGGCCAAAGGAAATCGCCCCGCTTCAGTATTTATTGGGTATATGCAATAGCGGCAATTTTATTAATCGGGTATAACCTTCTTAACTATGGCACGCCAGATACACTCACCATTACTGAGCAGGAATTTAAACAAAAAATGCTCATACCCGGTGATGTAGCCAAAATTGATAAAATTGATAATAAAGAGATTGTGAGGGTATATCTCAAAGAAGATAGTGTAAAAGCAAAAGGTAATTATCAGAGAGATTATTTTAAAACCCGTATGCCAGAAAAATATAATTTACCTCTGTTTGAATTTAGGGTATCTGATTGGGAAAGTTTCAATTCTGGCTTGGAACAAACCTATAAAGAGCAGGGCATGCAAGAAGTACCATCTTCTGTAAAAGATGAAGGAGAATGGTTTGGCCCAATGGCTAACTTACTACTAACTGTATTATTATTAGTTGGCGTTTGGGTTTTATTAATGCGGAAAATGGGCGGGGGCGGTGCCGGTGGTGGCCCTGGTGGTATTTTTAGTATTGGTAAATCAAAAGCGCAGCTATATGAAAAAGGAACAAAAGTAAATATTACGTTTACTGATGTAGCGGGATTGGATGAAGCCAAGGTAGAAGTGATGGAGATAGTGGACTTCTTAAAAAATCCAAAGAAATATACAGCTTTGGGTGGAAAAATTCCAAAGGGTGCTTTGTTAGTTGGCCCTCCAGGTACAGGTAAAACTTTACTGGCTAAAGCTATGGCCGGTGAGGCTCAAGTACCTTTCTTCAGTATGAGTGGTTCAGACTTTGTAGAATTATTTGTAGGTGTGGGCGCCAGCAGGGTAAGGGACTTGTTTAAACAGGCAAGAGAGAAATCACCATGTATTATTTTTATTGATGAAATAGATGCTATCGGCAGAGCAAGAGGTAGAAATGCAATGGTGAGTAATGATGAACGGGAAAATACACTCAACCAATTGTTAGTAGAAATGGATGGTTTTGGAGGAGAATCCGGCATCATCATTTTGGCAGCAACCAATAGACCGGATGTATTGGATGGTGCTTTGCTCAGACCGGGTCGTTTTGACCGTCAGATAACCATTGATCGCCCTGATGTAAAAGGGCGTGAAGATATTTTTAAAGTACATCTAAAGCCCATTAAAGTATCGCAGGGGTTAGACATTCATAA
The DNA here is from genome assembly GCA_937892395.1 of uncultured Parafilimonas sp. Lineage (GTDB taxonomy): Bacteria > Bacteroidota > Bacteroidia > Chitinophagales > Chitinophagaceae > CALAGJ01. The sequence continues at coordinate 15,407 of CALAGJ010000077.1, read as the reverse complement.
AATGGCAGAACAAACTCCCGGATTTGCTGGTGCAGATATTGCAAATGTGTGTAATGAAGCTGCACTCATTGCGGCACGCAAAAACAAAGAGGCCGTAGATATGAGCGATTTTCAAGACGCCATTGACCGTGTTATTGGTGGTCTTGAAAAGAAAAATAAAATCATATTACCGGAGGAAAAAGAAATTATTGCTTATCATGAGGCTGGACATGCCATTTGTGGCTGGTTTCTGGAGCATGCCTACCCACTTTTAAAAGTAACAATAGTACCACGAGGTACAGCGGCTTTGGGCTATGCACAATATACTCCTCGTGAGCAATATCTGTACAATACAAATCAGCTCATGGATCAAATCTGTATGACACTTGGGGGCCGTGCAGCAGAAGAAATTTTCTTTGGCGAAATATCTACTGGTGCCAGCAATGATTTGCAACAAATAACACGCATTGCTTATTCCATGATTACCGTATATGGTATGAATGAAAAGGTGGGTAATATTAGTTTCTATGACCCCAGTCAGGAAAATACTTTTACAAAACCTTATAGTGAGGAAACCGGTAAACTCATAGATGAAGAAGTGCGTAGTTTGATTGAAAGCGCTTACAAGAGAACGATACAATTGCTTAGAGATAAGAAAGAACAAGTGGAAATATTAGCAAAGCAATTGTTGACTAAAGAAGTGCTATTTCAAAGCGATGTAGAACAACTTATTGGCAAGCGACCTTTTGAAGAAAAAAAATTATTGGATGTGGAGCCAAACGGTGAGGAACATCAGCATACTGGTACCATAAGTGCAGGTGTGCCTCCTTATGACAGTGGTGCCCCAATGGCATAAAGCAATAATTGCATGAAGCCAAACAAAGCAAAAGCAAACATCTTATCACGCATTAACAACAGTTTAAAAAAACCTGTTGCACAGCCTTTTGCTATTGAAGCAAATGATTTTTTCCAGCCATTGCAACAGGATATAACCATTGAATTTGCAGAAAATTTTAATGCTCTAAGTGGTCGTTTTGCATTTTGTGCAAATGCCACTGAAATAGTGGCACAATTAAATATGCTGATACAAACCCGTCAATGGTCAAAGATTTATTGTTGTGAACAAACACTTCGGCAATATTTAGTGAATGGCGGATTTACACAAATCTTTTATGAAAACCTTGCTGATTGTGATGCAGCCATTACCACTTGTGAGGCATTGGTAGCAAGAACTGGAAGTATCATGCTAAGCAGTGCACTACCACATGGCCGCACTGCAAGTGTATATGCTCCAATTCATATTTGCATTGCAGAAAGCAATCAATTGGTATATGATATTTCGGATGCCTTAAATACTATAAGAAAGCAATATAATGATATTCCATCTTTTATTACCTTAGCTTCGGGACCCAGCCGCACAGCAGATATTGAAAAAACATTAGTAACAGGTGTGCATGGTCCTAAAGAAGTATTTTGTTTGCTTACTGAAGATACAATTGTACAACAAAAAAGTTAGTTATGAAAGAAGATTGTATGCACTTATTTGTATATGGGTCATTGCGCAGCGGATTTAGTAATTCAGCGTATCAATATATCAGCGATTATTTTGATTTAATAGCAATAGCATCTGCAAAAGGTGTGTTGTATGAAAAAGACCGAGTACCTGTAGCAGTACCTACAAATGATGATTCTTACATTGTAGGAGAATTATATAGAATAAAAAATTCTGATGAATTTACCTGGGCCATTGCTCAGTTGGATGATTATGAAGGTATTCATCCTGATGAAGATGAAGTATGCTATTACCGAAGGGATAAAACAACTATAAAGATTGGAGAAGCATTAATACCTGCATGGGTATATTGGTATTGTGGAGATACTACCGGCCTTTCTACAATACCAAGTGGCGATGTATTGACTTATATTAATCAGCAGAAAACTAAAGAATAATGGAGTTGGAAGCAGGGAAAAAAATTTATTTTCTTTCTGACTTTCATCTTGGTGCACCTGACTATGCGCAAAGCTTAGTAAGAGAAAAAAAGATTGTTGCATTTTTACAACAGATACGATCTGATGCTGCACTGATAATAATAGCAGGAGATATTTTTGATTTTTGGTTTGAATACAAAACTGTTGTTCCAAAATACTTTGTAAGGCTGCTGGGCAAGTTGGCAGAAATAACCGATAGTGGCATTCCTGTGATGCTATTTGCCGGCAATCATGATATGTGGATGCGTGATTATTTTGAAAAAGAAATGCATATTCCTGTTTATTTTGAACCAAAGGAATTTCAATGGAATGGTCAGCAATTTTATATTGGTCATGGAGATGGTTTAGGTCCTGGGGATCACGGGTATAAAATGCTTAAAAAAATCTTTAGGAATCCTTTGTGTCAATGGCTTTTTGGTGTGTTACATCCTGATTGGGGTATAGCACTTGCTAATTTTTTCAGTAGAAAGAGTAGGGCAAAGACTGGTGCTGCAGATGCTATATTTTTAGGAGAGGATAAAGAATGGTTGGTCATATTTTGTAAAGAAATATTGAAACAAAAAGAAGTGGACTATTTTATTTTTGGACATAGGCATTTACCAATGGATATCCAATTAAATGAGCAGAGCCGCTATATAAATCTTGGGGATTGGATTAAACATTTTACTTATGCAGTATTTGACGGTCAGCAATTAAGTTTGCAGCAATGGCAGCAATAAAGTATATATATCAAACCGCTTCAATAGCAATAAAAGGAGCATATTGTTATTTAAATTGCTACATACTGTTTGTCATTACAACTGCCGTCAGCCCTTCCAATTCATTATTTGCAGCTACAGCTTACAATGCAGATACTACAAATCCACAGAAGGCATGCATAAAGGGGCAGTATAAAAATTTCTTTGCAGATGCTATGGGCAATCTGTTTTTGCAACTACCAAATAATGGGATTAAAAAGCTAAATAACAAAGGGGATAGTATTGGTCTTTTCAATGATGTGCGCCGCTATGGCAACTTAGAAAGTATGGATGTAAGCAATCCATTAAAAGTAATTTTATTCTATAAAGATTTTGGAGAAATTGTAATATTAGATCGTTTTTTAAATCTACGCAATACCATTGATTTAAGACTATCCGGTGTGCTGCAGCCCGCTGCTGTAGCGCAGAGCTATGACAACAATTATTGGGTGTTTGATGCCATTGAGTATAAGCTAAAAAAGATTGATGATAAAGGTGTAATTGCTTTTTCAACTGCAGATTTTCGATTACTGTTTAATGAAGCATTTTTGCCACAGGTTATTATAGATGATAATACAAAACTTTATCTCTACGATATAAATTATGGCTGGATGATATTTGATTATTATGGTGCTTTCTTACAAAAAGTTCACGCTGCCGGTTGGATAGATGTACAGGTATTCCCCAATACACTTTGTGGTAGAAAGGATACATGTAGCATAGCATATGCCTATAAAACATTTATTGAAAATAAAATTCCTTTGCCCAATGCTATAGGTGCATCAGCAAAATTATTTATAACAGCATCCGATTATATCACTTTAGAGGAGGATGGCATTTGCCGATATCCTATAACGCAGCAATAAACAATGAATGATTTTCTAACTCGAGTAATTTTTAATAATACAATTGGTAACTATCTATTGGTTATAGCCATCATTGTAGCTGCATTTTTTATTAGAAATTTTTTATCAAAATACCTTGCCGCTTTTATCCTTAGATTCTTTTCAAGAGATACATTTTTCAAGAAGGAAAAATTTTTTGAATACATCATTGAGCCTTTGGGTCTTTTCATTTTCCTACTTACCGTTATCATTGCTTTTGGTAAGCTAACCATGCCAGCAGAGTGGGATGTAAAAATATATTCAGGTATTACGCTGCACAAAGTATTAGAAGGCTTGGCCAGTACTGCACTTATTATTTTGCTTACAAGACTTTGTATAAGGCTGATGCTATTTGTAGCATTGCTTTTAGAAGATAAAGCCAATACAACTTCAGATAAAACTGATAACCAATTGGTCATTTTCTTTCGTGATTTTTTTAAAGTGTTGCTCAATATTGTAGGGGCATTGCTCATACTCCGCTTTGTGTTTAACTATGATATCAGTAAGCTGGTTACAGGCCTGAGTATTGTGGGTGCTGCACTGGCACTGGCCACCAAAGAAAGTCTTGAAAACCTGATTGCTTCTTTCATTATTTTTTTTGATAAACCATTTACAGTAGGAGACTTTGTAAAAGTGCAATCCTTTAATGGTACTGTAGAAAAAATTGGTTTGAGAAGCACCAGGATTCGTACAGATCATAAAACTTATATAACTGTGCCCAATAAACAAATGGTGGATACAATTTTGGATAATATAACACTACGCACACAGCGTCGGGGCGAGGTATCGTTAGATATAGATTTAGAAACCAACTCTGCCGCTTTAATACAACTTATTGACGGTATTAGGCAAATCCTACAAAAGCAAGCAGCTGAAAACAGTACAGTGTTTTTAACCAATACCGGTAGAAATGCACATGTCATTACCGTTGAGTATTTTTTTGGTATGGAGGAAACCATTGATGCTTTTCTACAAAGAAAAGAAACCATTAATCTACAAATCATCAACCTGATGCTGCAGCTCAAAATAAAATTTGCCGCAGGCAAAAATACAATTGTAATCAAAGATATTGGGAGTAATTAATTCCAAAAAAATGAAAGAATTAATGCGTAGAATAACAATATAATACTGCAACCATTCTAAACATATAAAAAATTGAAATGCAACAATTTGTTTTTTGTTGATTTTGTTTACTCAGTATAGCGACTATGTTTTAAAGATAGAGTTTGCAGTTGCATTTTATTAGAATACCAAAACGTTTTTTACATAACTCTTTTAAACAATTCAATGAGTTCACTATTTCTTTAGCCAAATATGCACTTCAAACACTTATCTATATTGCCTTTCAGCTTTTCACAAAAAAAGTCAACTGAAACATCTGGGTTGAATTATAAAAAAAAGTATAAGAGATATGGTTTAAATAAATTGTATTAATAGCGACATATACTATTTAAATGGATCAGCATATTTCTCATTTACGATTACATCATTATCAGATAGCGTATTTATAAAAGCAATAAATGCCTGTACGTTTTGAGGAGCTACAGTGTGCGCCGGTATTGGATTTTGGCCGCTACCCGGTGGTCTGTTAAGCATTTGATCAAGGTTGTTAACACTGCCATTATGAAACAAAGATTTTCTTAGAGAAATATTTCTGAGTGAAGGTGATTTGAATCTTCTCTCATTATTTATACCGGCATCATTTGGATCCTGTAGAGCGAAAGGCCCTTGTGGATTTGATGTTACAAACATTGGCGGAGTATGACATCCTGCACAAGATATGCCGCCATTTGGAGGTGGGTTTATAAATAGCCGTTCTCCCTGTGCTTCATCCGGAGAAAAAACGTCAAGACCTGATTTTACCCTGTCATACCTGCTATTAAAAGTAACAATAGAACGTACAAATTGTGCCAGTGCTTTCGAAATTAATATCGTATCAATCTCTGTCGTGCCAAATGCATTTTCAAATAGCGGCCCATAGTATGGTTGTGTTTGTACCCTTTCTGTAAGCTCCTGTAAAGACAGTCCCATTTCCACTTCATTTTGTATAGGCTGTAGTACTTGCTGCTCCAGTGTAGGAGATCGTTCGTCCCAAAACATTTTGCCGGAGGCATAAAAACGAATATTTAATAGTGGCATTGAATGTCTGCCTGTGAGCCCTCCTGCAAATCCTTTGCTCAATATGGCATCATCTGCAAAAGATGCTTGCTGGCTGTGGCAAGAAGCACAACTAACAGTTTTATTCACTGATAAATTTTTGTCATAAAATAGCACCCTGCCCAGTGTGGCGCCTGCATTTGTAATAGCATTATTTGAAGGTGTATTGTCAGTAAGATTTAGTGCATTCAAAATATGAACGGGCCAGTTTGTAGCTGCATACTCAAAATTATTTTTAGGCAAATTCAAGTACTTTTCTATGGGGTCATCTATGATCGAAGACTCATCTTTTTCATTGCAAGATGCAATACAAATGCAGACAACAAACAGCAGTGAGTAGCCATGTTTAAGATACGCCATAATAAATTTTTTAAGCGGCAGGTATTGAGCTTTTGCATGGACGCTAACAGAGATAAAAAGTTTAACATATTTCACTTGACACAGTTCAAAGTACAAAGCAATTTTAATATTCTCTGCAGCACAGTATCATGAATAACAAATAAAGTTTACTGCTGCGCAGAATGATTGAAAGCATAATATAATTTAAAGCTTGGCAATATGTATCAAAGAAATATTTCATATTGCAGGCATGAAAAAAATTGCAGTAATACCTGCACGATATGCTGCCACAAGATTTCCGGGCAAGCTGATGCAATTGATTGATGGCAGACCTGTAATATTACACACATGGCAGAATACATGCTATACAGGTTTGTTTGATGAAGTATTGGTAGCTACAGATCATCCACTCATTGCAGATTTAATTGCAGCACATGGAGGCAAAGCAGTTATAACATCTTCATTGCATGCAAGCGGAAGCGATAGAATAGCAGAAGCAATAGCTTATAGTGATGCAGATATCATTGTAAATGTACAAGGAGATGAACCCTTTGTAAATAAGAATAATCTATCACTTTTATTGGAGCCTTTTGAGCAGGATGAAAACAATGAAATACAAGTATCCAGCCTCATGCATATATTAGAGCAAGAAAGTTCCATCCTCAATCCTAATCATGTAAAAGTGGTGACTGATAACAAGGATTTTGCATTATATTTTAGCAGAGCAGCCATTCCATTTATACGTGACAATGCTAGTGTAAAATACTATAAACATATCGGTTTGTATGCATATCGAAAAGACACCCTTATGGCTTTTACAAAATGGCCTTCTGGCATCTTAGAAAATGCAGAAAAATTAGAGCAACTTCGTTATCTTGAAAATGGAATTCGAATCAAAATGATGCGCACCAATGAATCTACAATTGGTATAGATACACCAGAAGATTTAGAACAGGCAAGAGCATTATTTCAACAAACATTATGAATAAAGCATCCATCATCATAGCGGGCATACAAACCAGTCTATATTGGGAAGATAAACCTGCAAACCTGCTCATGCTTGCAGATAAAATTTCGCAATGTCCTCCATCTGATATCATCATACTGCCCGAAATGTTTTCTACAGGTTTTAGTATGCAACCTGAGCTATTTGCAGAAACGATATCAGACCATACCATTCAATGGTTGCAAACACAAGCAAAACAAAAAAACTGTGTCATAACAGGTAGTATCATCATAACAGAAAATGGTCACTATTACAACCGTATGATTTGGATGAAACCAGATGGCCAGTTTTCATATTATAACAAACGTCATCTTTTTGCTTATGCAGGAGAAGATGAGCATTATACAAAGGGCACAGAAAGAAGAATAGTACATTATGCCGGATGGAATATCAATTTACAAGTATGTTATGATTTGAGGTTTCCGGTATGGGCCAGGCAGTCAGCAATACAGGAAGAAAATCCGGAATATGACGTAATCATTTATGTGGCCAACTGGCCCGAAAGACGCAGTAATGCTTGGAAAATTTTACTTCAAGCAAGGGCCATAGAAAATCAAGCTTATGTAATTGGTGTTAATCGTACTGGTACAGATGGTAACAATATTTATCATAGTGGCAACAGTATGTGTATAGACCCCACAGGCGCCATACTTGAACACCACACAGATGAAGAAATAATATTTACTACCACATTAAACAAACAATTGCTCTCAGATACAAGATCAAAATTCCCGTTTTATAAAGATGCAGATAGATTTGGTTTAGAGTAAAGCTTTCTATTGCTGCAAGCGATAGACATGTTTTAGTAAAGCCAATTATTGATCAAAGCATCTATACATTACAACGCAACCATTTTTCTCCTCAATGCTTCCAGCACCATGCCTGTGCGGCTTTGTACATTGAGTTTTTGAAAAACGGATTTGCGATAGCTTTCTACTGTACTATCGCTTACATGCATCATTCCTGCTATTTGTTGATAGGTATATTCACTACAAGCTAACTGTAAAAACTCCTGCTCCCTGTGGGTAAGTGAAATAGGTGTGCCTTCCTCATTTGGCGTAGCCTGTAATAATTTTGAAAAATTAATATTAAGGGCATCCGTGTTGCAAAAGCCTTTTGTAGCTATATCGTTCAATGCTTTTTCTAATAAGTTGGGATGGCTTTCCTTTAGTAAATAGGCACAAGCACCATTGCGTATCATCTGTAGTACAGAATCTTCTTCATTATCCATTGAGAGTGCCGCCACTTTTATAGATGGATACGCTGTACGCAATGCCAATGCAGTAGAAGGGCCATCCAACACCGGCATGTTTACATCCAATAAAACAATATCTGGCAAAAATTTCATGTGCTGTAGTTTATCCATTAGTGCTTTGCCTTGTACTGCCTCGGCTACAACAGTAAAACCTGGAAAACTGTCAATAAGCATACTCAGTGATCTTAGCACCAGTTCATGATCATCTGCTATGGCTACTGTAATTTTTGACATAATGTATTATGATAAGGGAATGGTGATGGTAAGATTTGTACCATTATTGGGTACGGATTCAATGGAAAGCCTACCCCCCAGTATTTCTGTGCGGTGTTGCATATTAGTAATACCCATACCATGTGGGGCAGATGTATCCCAACCCCGGCCATTGTCACTAACATGTATTTCAAATTGATTATTCTCATTGAAAATGTTGATATCAATAGCATCTGCTCCACCATGTTTCATAGCATTTTGTATACCTTCCTGCACAATGCGGAAAAGAATAATCTGTTTATCAGGAGACATAGTTAGAACAGCTGCTGGTAACAATAGTTTACAGCAGGCCATGCCGGTATCGTTGATACGCTGTGCCTGCTGCTGTAGATTTTCAATAAAACTAAAGTGGCTGATCCAATCTTTATCTAATACTTTTGAAAGAGTGCGCAGTTCCTGTATGGCTTTTTCTAAACTTTGCTGTGCCTGCAAAAAAGTATCGGGCATGTTTACCTGAGCTTCTATCTGCCTTTCTGCCAGACCCATTAATATTTTAGTACCCGTAAGCAATTGGCCAATATTATCGTGTAGTTCTTTGGCAAGCAGGCTACTAGTTTCTTCCTGTACTTCTACACGACTTTTAAAGAGTTGTTTTTCAAAACTGATTTCCATATCCTGTATTTTCTTTAGGGTCCCTATTCGTTTTCTTTGAAATGCCACTAGTATTGCAATGATAGCAATGGTTATAACTATAAAACTAATTGTACCCGCTATAACGGTAAACGTAAGGTCGCTTATGGCAATTTGATTCTCCGGCATAAAAATGCATAAGCAAATATAAGGTACATGATGATATTGAAAACGGGCAGTGCCATAGATAGTTTTATTGCTTGCGCATTATCCATTTCTGTGGCATACAACAGCACACCCAGAGTGGGCAAGCTGGTGGCTTCGAAAAATAATATACCCACCGCTATCCAAAATTCTGCATTTCTTTTTACAGAAACTATATTATCAGATTGGTATAAGTGGTATAAAAATATAACCGCAAGTACAATGCTGTAAATACCTATGATATTTGCAAGCACCCCACTCCATACGGAAAGGCTGGTGTGTATAAATAAATACCAAATCCAAAATATGGGATATGCTATCCAGCTTATTAGAATAGCTTTTTGCACATACCTGCCGGGTATTAGCTGTTTAAAATACCAGGTTATAGCAAAAAACTCAGGCAACCTAAAAAGATTATAAACCTGCATATTGTTATTTATTCCGGTTAAAGAAGGCAACGCAAATGCTACTAATTCTGTTATTAAAGACAAACCAATAAAAATGGAAAATACACGCAAGTGTAAAGGATAATGCAGCCTGAAACTAATCAGGCTGCACAGAAAACAAATGCTAAGTATAACAAGGTATAGTATTGTAAGAAACATATTAATTGCAAATGCGTGGTGGGCAGGGAATGCCAGTGTCTCCGTAAGTAGTTGTAATTGCGAGCCTCACTTTATCATTTAAGCCATGAAGACTTTTGTTGATATCATCAATATTCAATCTAGTATAATATTGATTTGTGCCATCATTCAATTCATAAACAATATCCAATTGATTGGGATAAGGCTCATCTAAACTACGGCTTGCAATGTGCATGATTACCTTTGATATATTATTTGTATTTATAAACTCAATCATACCCGGTAAGGATGGATCATTGCTTTTGAAAATAGGAAGATTGTACCAAATACTCCTCGTTTCGTAAACTTTAAATTCCTTTACCAAATGCTCGTGCTTAGCAGCACCAGCCAGGTAGCTTTCTTTCCATCTTTTTCTTCTGAGTATTTCGTCAGAACTGGTACCTACTATGCGCATGATAGTATTGTTATTTCTATCTCTATATATGAAATAATATGTATTGCCTAAATCAGGGGCAGATTCATTGGGCGCTGTTACAGTTAATATAGTTGTTGGAGCAATAATCAACGCCAATTTGTTTCTTGAGTTAATATGCATTTCATCAGCATCGCCGCCAGTACTATTAGGGGGTATCATATTTGCAAAGTACAAACGTACACCACCAATATTTGGCACTTGTGTCAATTCTTCAAAATATTTTAAAAAGTCATTTGCTGTAAATTCAAATGACTTTGTTTCATTACTGATTCCAAACGCCTTTTCAATAGATTGCTTTTTGGGTAAAAAATTAGCGATTCTTTGTTGCGCTACTTGGGCCTCAATAACCCAAACTGGATTTGGCATAAAATGTTTTTTAAAATGATGAATAAATGATTAAAGGAAAATAATTAGGCCAAAATTCTGTAACAATAATAAATACACTGTATCAGCCGGACAAAACTATTTATCACAAAGGTATATGCTGATTTGCACCAGTTCAATCCCGATTTTTCGGGATAAGATACATCTAATAATCGGGATGCTTTTCTAGGTATAATCGGGATTGACTTAACCTATCCATTCGCTCATGTTTGCACTAATTCATTTATGCAAAAAAACCGGATGCCGAAAAGGGAATAGAGTAGGCGGAGCTTTTAAAAAATAAGAAATGGATATAAAAAAGAGTTTAGCAATTATCATCGGATGGCTACTGCTGATTATTGCTTTCAGTATATATATATATGCTATCTACGTTGCAATTTTTCATCCAATTAATCCAAATGACCCGGTAAAGATTCATATTCCTGATCCCTTAAATACGCTGGCAAATATGTTGGGCGCTATACTATCACTAAACCTTGGCGCTGTATTAGGAATATCAATCGTAAAACCAAAATCAGCGCTTGCAGCCATGACGCTTTTAAACAGGAATGAGGCATTGCCACCAGACCCCGTTACCATGCGTGATATTATACAATACATCGCAGTAATCATTTACCTGCTTGCACTGATAGCTTGTTTTATAAAATGGTGCACCTCCAGTTTTATTGAAACGCCAAAGCCCGTGGTAGAATTAGTAGTGCAAAACGGAAAAGAATTAATAGGAGTCATTGTCGGATACACTGCATTTGTAATAGGAGTGAGAAATTCCTAAAACCCGGATGCCGAAAAGGGTACAGAGTAGGCGAAAATTTTAAAGAATCATACTATGTTAGTTCAATTCAATTCAAGCGGAGGGTTCATTACTGCCAAAATCACAGTTGAAGGCTTAGTAAACTGGGGTTTTAGTTTTGACAGAGGTCCATTAGGAGTAATTACAGTAAAGAACGTAAATGGTAGCAGCGATACTATCAGCATCGGCGACCCAGGTTCTTTGGATGGCGTTCTGAACACCTGGAGAATATTTATTGTAAATGTGAGTAATGATGACCAAACCTTCCGTCAAATTACCGAGTATATGCAAGACGGTATTGTTATTTCGTCTTCAATACCTGAAAAAGGTGATGTAAAAGCTGGAACATCCATTAAGGACCCAATTGCTGATTTTGCCAGATTATTTTCTAAAAAAACAATTAAAAAGTTGAGAAAATGAAAAAGCTAATTATTCTTTTTGGGATTTTATTGACCAGTGTTTTTGCTGTGGTTCAGGCACAAGATTCCAGTCTTAAAAATATTGATGATTTTTATATGGATTTGTCAGTTTCGGACTTATCCGCCTTTCAAATGCTTAGTGTAAATCCATCGCAGGTTTTAAAACCCTCCAGTGCAAAAGAATTTGCTATTGGCTTTTCCGGCCTAGATAGTAGCGGTAAAATAAAACCCGGCTTTGCTCTTTCCTGGTCTCCATTTCAAACATTTAATAAAACGGCGAAAAGTGTAGCAGATTATCGTAAAAACTACTACTGGAAATATGCATTTCAGCTTACATCTGCAACGAATTCAGACAGTACAGGTTCCAACCTGGCTTTTGGAATAAACTGGGTTCCCATTGACAATTCAAATATTCTGCTGCATTCTGAAGTGGCTGGTATGATGAATGGGATTATTAATGAATATACAACCGGAGAAGATAAAATATTTAATGTGGTCAAAAATGGTTTATTTAAACAACTTATTAATGATAAATCACCAGTAAGTGTTACTGAAAAAATGAAGACAATAGATACAATTGAATCCGCATTAACGCCAGGAAACCCTTCTGAAATTACCAAACTAAGAACAGATATAAAACTTGATGTGGATACTCTTTATCGTGAAGTAAAAAAAATACTTTCGATTGTTAAGATTAGTGAAAATGATTTAACCAAAGAAGATGTTTTCAACATTAAGGAAATTATTAAAGTATATATAGCACAAAAACAGAATAACAAAATAGCCCTGGAGAAAGCAAATACTTTAATCAAAAACTTCAAAAACGAATTTGAAAAAACACACTGGAATGCCACCCGCCTTCAGTTTTCATCAGGGTTAGTTTTAAACTCTACAGACGGCTCCTAGCAAAGTGTAAAAAGCAGGAAATGGGTGTCTTTGGCAAGCACCAGTATCGGTGTTGGAAATTGGGGGCAGTTAATTGGCATGATTCAATACACCAATTTTTTCAAAGCAGACACAAACTATAAATCCAATTTTCTGACAGGGGTACGCTTAATTGCTGGCAACAGCAACCTCCAGGTTTCTCTTGAATGGGGGTATAATAACAGCAAAAGCATCGATGGTAAGAAAGACTATGTTTATTCAAGAGCAACTCTTGGAGCTGAAGTAAAGATAACTGATGGTATTTGGTTTGAGGTTGCAACGGGCCTTAATAACACCCTTAAAGGTACACAAAAATCAACGCCTATTGCCTTAGGCGCATTTAAGTATGCTCTTCAAAAGAAATCAAGATTTTCTATTCCATAGATGAATTATTATAAACTCAAAAAATTTTTAAATGAGCAAAGAAAATAATAAAACATACATTATCGGAGCATTAATACTTGCGGGTCTACTAATTTTTGGAGGCATTAATCTTATTACTGAATCCGATAGAATTTATAATGACTCTTCACGGTTTTTAGAAAAAATACTAAAAGAAGATTCTACACTCAAGGCCAAGATTACAGAGATTCCCCAGCCACAATATAGTATTGTAAAAGAAGGTTATACCCAGGCTGTCGCATATTTTCTCATTGCTATTGGTGTTTTGGTTCTTGGTGTTTTGTTGCCACGGCTTCAGGCACTGAATATTAGTCCAACCGCTGGTATATCAATTACTCTAAAAGACCTCCAACAACAATTAGATGTATTAAAAGTGCAGAATAATGATCTTACTCAAAAAACTGTTAATACTTCTGCACAACCCAGTGGGTTGCTTATTGGCAAATACAAAAAGATAATAGATAACTTACATTTTGAACATAAGGAGCAGCCAGAAACGAAACAAATGCGGGAAATAAATGGCGACCCTCAAAAAAATCGTTGGGGAGAAAACCCTGAGATGAATGGAAGAGTGCTTTCAGCAGATATTCTTCCGGGCAGCAAACAGGGCTTTTACAATGTAAATTTAAGAGTTAAGAGTATAGAAAGTTCTCTGCCACTTAGCGGATTTGTAAGGTTTCATCTGCATAATACTTTTCCTAATCCAGACCCGGCAATTTATGTCATAAATGGAGAAGCAAACCTTACTTTATATAATGTCTGCGGCGGATTTACCGTAGGAGCAGTGAGTGATAATGGACTTACAAAATTGGAGCTTGATTTGGCTCAATTGAAAGACGCACCAAAAGAGTTTCTTGAAAAATAACTCCCATGCCACACCCACACTCCCATTCAACACCAGACATGCTTACACAACACTCTTTTAAATAAATTACTAAATCTGCATTAATGCAGATAGTCATGAAAAAGTATTTCAAACTAATAACAATAAATTTTAGCTACGCAGAAAACGTGGATGAAAAATGCCAGTAGATAGTACATAATCAACACCAGCATGTGCCCTGGCCCCATGCATCCTCCGTTTGCTCCATCTGTGGTGTGGTACAAAAAACCAAGGATGGGTAAATAAATACTGTGGTACAAAAAGGGTATGGCCGCAACCAAAACAAACGGAGGTGCATATTGGGGTGAAAACTAAAGTAACAAAAAAAGGACATATTTCTATAGCTAAAATTTATTGCCAAACGGCTATGGGTTTACACTCAATATTTTTTTTATTCATATAATTATTTTACTTTAGAAAAGTATAATTTTATTAATCATTTCACATAGATGCAGACATCAATATGTGAATAAAAAACTTGAACAATGAATACATATTTTACCCCCAGAATCTTTATTTCTCTGCTCATTCTATCTACCTTAATATCACTTTTGGTACATGGGTTTCATCAAAATAAACCAGAGAATAGCCAGACAAAAATTTTAACCCTGCCTGGCGAGGGTGGCAAAGAAGAAGGCGAAGATCATGAAAAGAAAAAAGAACTTTGGTGGGCCTCCATGCACCGCTCTGCACCAGGTGCTGACTGGAAAGCCTTAGATGCAAAAAATAACGAAATGCTCTTTCAGCAAAAACAATTGTTGAAAATACAAAACAGGGAATCAGCAGCAGGTGACGAATCTTTTGCAAATGGAAAAATAATAGGTCAGTGGAGTGAAAGAGGAAATGCCAACATTGCCGGTAGCACCATTGCTGTAGACTACGTTCCTGAAACAGATGAAATGTATACAATAACAAGTGGCGGTAGCCTCTGGAAAGGCAAACGTGACGGCACCAAATGGCAGGTACTCAATGATGATAGAATATTTGCCAATAATGATGTATGTGCCCTTCAAAAAACAACCGGCGGCATACGCATACTTGCGCACACATATTTTGGATCCGTTATGTACTCAGATGATGAAGGAAAGACCTTTACAAATTGTGGTGGTGATATTAATAACCCAAGCAAATTCACCTTTTACTATGTGAAGAG
>CALAGJ010000076.1 GCA_937892395.1 uncultured Parafilimonas sp. | reverse complement strand
CAGCCGGTTTTTATTAATCAACTAAAATTGGTGTAACTAAATCAGTACTTCTAAAACTTTATTCTGCAATTAAGAAATAGCTATCTTCATTATGTCTTTTACCACCCTATTCAATTATTATATTAGTCATGAAATTAATCAACATTAGATCTTACGACAATTACATTGATGCTAATTTAGCAGTTGGATTTCTTGAATCCGAAGGAATAGCGTCTTATTTAATGGATGAAAATACGGCCTCGATATTGCCCTCTATCAATTATATATTTGGAGATATTAAACTTCAGGTTTGGGAAAATGATTATGCAAAATCAATTGCTATGTTTGAGGCTGAGGATGCAAGAAAAAAAAGATTAATGCAATGCCCAAATTGCGGTAGTCATGATGTGCAATTTATGGTAGCAGCTAAACCTAAAAATTGGATTTCAGCTATATTGACTTTTTCATTTTTTTCTGTACCCTTAGGTATAGAAAATTCCTACCATTGTTTTTCTTGTAATCATGAGTTTAAAAAATTGGAATAAAATACAGGCAAAAACTGGTTAATCAATAATTTGCGAACTGCTTATTTTGAAATGGAAATTATGAATATAAAAACTTGTTCAATCTATAGATCAAACTGATAAAAGAAATCAGATTGTTTTTTCCAACCATCTTTTTCATAGAGTGCTTGTGCATGAAAATTATCGGCGCCTGTTTGTAATAACAGCCATTTGCTGTTTCTACTTTTTGCAAAATGTTTGGCAGTCTCTAATAATTGTGTAGCTACTTTTTTTCCTCTTGCGGACTCTGTTACAAATAAATCATTCAATAACCAACTACGCTGCATGCCCACAGATGTAAAGATGGGATATAACTGTGTAAATCCAACGGCTTGCTCACCTAAAAAAGCCAAAAAGACTGCACTGTCCTTGAGTTGTAGCCTTTCACTGATAAATTTTCTTGCACCATTTATATCAGTTGGCTGATCATAAAACATACGATATTGATCAAATAAAAAAGCCAATTCTGCAGCATCTGCAAAACCGGCTATTCTAATCATGATTTCATTACTCATAGCAAAAATTAAGCATTAAGCGTAGCGTCTAAACTAATACTTGCATTTAATAATTTACTAATCGGACAATTTTCCTTTGCATCAGCAGTGCAGGCATCAAATGCTTCTTTGCTGATACCTGGCACGGAAGCATCCAATACCAAGTGAGATGCAGTTACAGCGCCATTCTCTAAAGTAATATGTGCTGTGCATTGTAGTTTGTCTGGTGCAAAACCGGCAGCTCCAAGCACAAAGCTGAGCTTCATACAAAAACAACCTGCATGAGCTGCAGCTACTAATTCTTCTGGGTTTGTACCTACTCCATCTTCAAACCTACTTTTATAAGAATACTGGGTATTTGTAAGGGTACCACTTTGGGTGCTTAAACTACCATTACCCTCTTTTCCGGTTCCCATCCACACGGCTGTAGCATGTCGTTTCATAAAAAAATATTTTTTTGTTTGTACATTGAGCGGCAAATTGAAAATAAAAAAACAGAATAAACAAATAAAATGATTGAATGGGCAGATTTTGAAAAAGTAGATATTAGGTGTGGCACCATCATATCAGTGGAAGCATTTCCCAAAGCCAGAAAACCTGCATACCAACTCACTATTGACTTTGGGCCGATGGGCATAAAAAAATCATCTGCACAAATCACTAAGTATTATGATGAGACCAGCTTGCTGCAAAGGCAAGTAATTGCTGTTGTTAATTTTCCTGTAAAACAAATAGCAAATTTTTATAGTGAATGTTTGGTACTTGGTTTATATGATGATATAAATGAAGTAGTATTGCTGCAGCCCGAACGGAATGTGCCAAATGGAAGTAAAATGGGATAATCATTTATGCAAACAATTACCGGATTGTACTACACCTATTATCAAAGCCCCGCAGGCCTGCTGCTTATTGGTGCTACAGAACATTATATTACAGAAATTTCTTTTGTAGATAATATGCAGCAAATGATACATGGCGAACCTGGTGTAAGCGAAGTAATACATCAATGTACAGAGCAATTGATTGAATATTTTAATGGCAAGCGGAGAGCATTTTCAATACCCGTACATCAGGAAGGCACTGCATTTCAACAAAAGGTTTGGGGCGAATTGCTCAGCATACCTTTTGGCAATACAGCCTCCTATCTTCAAATAGCCAAGCAGGTAGGTGATGAAAAAGCGGTGCGTGCTGTAGGTACGACAAATGGTAAAAATAAAATTGCCATTATTGTGCCCTGCCATAGGGTTATAGGCAGCAATAAATCTTTGACCGGATATGCGGGTGGTCTGATGCGAAAAAAATGGCTTTTGCAACATGAATTTCGTATAAAGAATGGCATACAGACTTTGTTTTAGCAATAATGATTGCCTGCTATTTGCCTTTATTTTTTGAATAGATGTACATCCATTTATAATCGACTACATGCATTTATTTTAAACTATTTTTCATCTCACTTTTGGAAATCACTTTATTACCCATTCAAAATTATAGATGTCTTTACCAATATTTTACGAACAGGATATTACAACAGCAACCTCAATGTTTGAGTTGAGTGAGCTTACAGCCAAACATGCATTTCAGGTATTGCGCTTACAAGCCAAAGATCAAATAGCATTAACCGATGGACGAGGTTATTTACATACTTGTGTAATCCTATCAGCCACAAAAAAAACGGGTACAGTTAATATCATTAATTCTTCATTTACGGAAGCTCCAACTCAAAATATTGTGCTGGCAGTTTCTTTATTAAAAAATCAAAGCAGGATAGAATGGCTGATAGAAAAAGCTACTGAAATTGGTATTCAAAAAATTATTCCACTCATTTGTGAAAGAACAGAAAAGCAACATTTTAAAATAGAACGATTCAAACAAATTATTGTATCTGCCATGCTCCAAAGCAAGCAAACTTGGCTACCCGAATTGTCCTTACCAGTAAGCAGTAAAACTTTTTTTTACAGCAAAACATTGCCAGGGCTAAAGATAATAGCACATTGTAATACGGGATCCAAAAAACATATACATGAATTGGCTAAGCCTGATGCATTTACTATTGCTATTGGCCCGGAGGGTGATTTTACTTTGAATGAAACACAGCTTGCTATCGAAAATGATTTTGAGCCTGTACATCTTGGATCAAATAGACTGCGTACAGAAACGGCTGCACTTACCTCTATCATTTGTTTGGCTAAATTATAAACTGTTATGCTCAGGGCTTGCGCCTGTATTTTTTTTGGATGCAATTTGCTAAAAGCCTAATTTTGTTGCAGTGCAACGCTGCAAATCAATTGTAGCGTTGTATTTTTTTTGTCATTTTAAAGATTAGAAAGAGTATGAGTGATGCAGTATATGTATCTAATGAAGCATTTGAAAAAATGCGTGAAGATTTGCAAAGGATGAAAGGTGTAGAGCGTCCCGCTGCCTCCAGGGCAATAGCAGAAGCAAGAGAAAAAGGCGACTTAAAAGAGAATGCCGAATACGATGCTGCTAAAGAAGCACAGGGTATGTTGGAAGCAAAAATAAAATTATTGGAAAGTCAGATTGCCAATGCTCGCATAGTAGATAGCAGCAATATAGATACGAGCAAAGTATCCTTACTCACCAAAGTAACCATCACCAATATGGGTACCAAAAAAACGATTACCTATCAGGTTGTTGGTGAAAAAGAAGCGGATTTAAAAGCAGGAAAAATATCGGCTTCTTCACCCATTGGCAAAGGTTTAATGGGAAAGCAGAAAGGAGAAATTGCTGAAGTGCAAGTGCCTAATGGCATGATTAAATTTAAAATTGAAGACATCAATATTTAAAATATTGTTTAGATGAGTATATTCTCAAAAATAATAGCCGGTGAAATACCTTCTTATAAGATTGCAGAAAATGAATTATTCTATGCGTTCTTGGATATTTTTCCCTTGGTGCCCGGGCATGTTTTAGTGGTGCCAAAAACTGAAATAGATAAATTTTTTGATGTACCGGATGATACACTTGCACAATTATTTGCATTTGCAAAACCAATTGCCAAAGCTATCGAACTTACCTTGCCCTGCCGCCGATGTGGTATAGCCGTTATTGGTCTTGAAGTGCCACATGCACATGTGCACTTAGTACCCATAAATAGTGCAGATGATTTGAATTTTACTCGACCTAAATTAAAATTATCTCCGGAAGAAATGCTGGCAACCCAGCAAAAAATCATTGCAGCCATATCTGCATCATGATGAAATACGGTGGCTGTTTTTCTGAATAAAATCGTCCCAGCTTTTAAATCCCTTACCCTGCTTTGCCAGTGGTCCATTCAACTCGTAGTAATGACAAAGAGCTACTGCAAGTGCATCTGACGCATCTAAATATTGTGGCCTTTCTTCAATATTCAATTGGTGCTGTAGCATTTTCCACACTTGCTCCTTTGCCGCATTACCATTACCCGTCACAGATAACTTTACTTTCTTTGGAGAATATTCTGAAACACCTATGCCTGCTTGCATAGACGCTGCTATGGCCACACCTTGTGCACGACCCAGCTTTAACATGCTCTGTACATTTTTTCCAAAAAAAGGTGCCTCAATGGCAAAGCTGGTTGGCTCATATTTTTTGATGAGATCTGATACTACACTGTAAATTTTTTCTAACCTTGCATAAATATCTTTTGTGCCTGCCAGTTTTAAAACACCCATCGTAATTAATGCAGGTTTTTTTTGTTTTTCTTCTAAAATGGCATAACCCATTACGACTGTGCCAGGATCAATGGCCAATATGATGGAGGACTTTTCTTTCACTTTGTGAAAATAGAGAAATGTTTTTTAAATACTGATTTTGCTTTTGAATTTTCTCAGGATACTAAACCATGTTTTTATGCTCATACAGTAAAAATATTGTAGTAATTTTTTTTATGAGCCAACAATAAGCCAAGCCGCTATCATTATTGACTTTCAATATTTCCTACAATGTGCTTTGAAAAATCTCTAAGAAAAATTGAAAGACTTGCCGCCTACATTCTATTATTTTTGCCAAGAATAAATTTTATGTACACTACTTTACTTGTCAATACTGAAAATGGTATTTGTACCATTACTATAAATCGTCCGGATAAATTGAATGCCCTCAATAAAGCTGTATTTGATGATTTGAATACCGCTTTTGACCATGTGGAATCTGATCAAAGCATTCGTTCAGTTATCATTACAGGTGCGGGGCCAAAATCATTTGTAGCCGGAGCAGATATTGCAGAATTTAGCAATCATACAGTAGATGAGGCTAAGGCGCTCAGCCGTCGTGGTCATGAAACTTTTTTTAAAATTGAAAGATGTTCCAAGCCGGTTATAGCCGCCATCAATGGTTTTACTCTTGGTGGAGGATGCGAATTGGCCATGAGTTGTCATTTTAGAATTGCTGTATCTCATGCAAAATTTGGCCAGCCAGAAGTCAATCTTGGATTGATACCCGGCTATGGCGGCACACAGCGTTTGGTTCAACTGATTGGTAAAGGAAGAGCCCTAGAATTACTCATGAGCGGCAGTTTGATTGATGCCACAACTGCACTGCAATATGGAATGGTAAATTATGTAACCACGCCTGAGGAATTATTGCCAAAGGCAACAGAATTACTTGCTCTCATCAATACTAAAGCACCACTTGCTATTGCTGCTTGTATAGCCACTGTAAATGCTGTATATGATGAAACTGAAAATGGTTTTGAAAAAGAAATCAATTTATTTGGACAATGCTTTGGTACAGCCGATATGCAAGAAGGAGTATCTGCATTTTTAGAAAAAAGGAAAGCAGTATTTACTGGTAAATAAGTTTACTTTTTCTTTTCGCCCTGCGGGCAATGATTAGCATTGTGCAAAAAAATTGAAACGCATGCCTGTTTTTATCTCATTTCCCGAAGGGTAAATAAATATTTTTTTTTTGCCCTACGGGCAATGATGAACACTTGCTATTGCAAATAATTCCTATCCTTTTTTTCTTTCAAAACATCCTACAACAACAAGCCTTTTAAAAATACCCAGGCTAATGAAAAGTATATAAGTAACCCTGTTACATCTACCAATGTGGCCACGAATGGTGCCGATGATACTGCGGGATCTGCTCCACACTTTTTTAGAAATATGGGCAACATACTTCCTGTAAGTGTACCCCATAAAACTACACCAACTAACGACAATCCCACTACAAATCCCACAGGCAACCAATAGGCCCCATATATATCTTCTATTACTCCTTGCTGCATCATATAATGCCAAACCATAATTCTAAAAAATCCGATTAAACCCAATATACCTCCCAATACCATCCCACTATATATTTCTCTCCGCATTACCCGCCACCAATCATCAATAGCAATTTCTCCCAATGCAAGTGCTTGTATAATGAGCGTGGATGCCTGACTACCACTATTACCTCCGGTACTTATAATCAATGGTACAAATATGGACAACACCACAGCCTTTTCTATTTCATCACTAAAAAATGCCATTGCAGTAGCAGTAAGCATTTCACCCACAAATAATATGATCAACCAGCCAACTCTTTTCTTGATTAATTTGAAAAAAGGAATGTCTAAATAAGGCTCATTCAATGCCTCCGTACCACCTATTTTTTGTATGTCTTCTGTAAATTCTTCATCTGCTACCCAAAGCATATCATCAATTGTAACAATACCTAATAGCATATTATGATCATCCGTAACCGGCAGTGCTACTCTATTATTCATTTTAAAAACAGATGTCGCTTCCTCTTGGTCTGTATTGGCATTTAATGCTACAAATCTATGATCAATCAAGTGCTCTATTCGCTTATCCGGCGCAGCTAAAATGATATCCCTAATACGCAAATCATCTACTAATGCGCCTCGCTCATTGATGACATAAATAACATCAATCGTTTCTGTACCTCTGGCCTGCCTGCGAATGGTTTGAAATACATCTTCTACAGTATCACTTACATACACAAATACATAATCCGGTGTCATTAACCTACCTACACTATCCTCCGGATATCCTAGAGATTGCAATGCTATTTTTCTTTCTTCAGGTTCTAATAATTTGATAAGATCTCTAATGACCTCCTTTGGCAAATCTTCAAAAAAATCTGTACGGTCATCAGCAGGTAATTCATTAAGTAACTCAGCAGTTTTTATATTTGGTAATGCTTTAATGATATCTTTTTACTGCGCAAAATCTAATAGCTTAAACACTTTTGCTGCCCTATTGATGGACATATTTCCAATAATCTGAGCTTCATGATTCGGATTGTCATTAATAAGAATAGCTACATCACTAATATTCTGATTGTTGAGAAATGCTATAGTGCTTGCAGCATCATTCATCTGCATTAGTTCGATAAACTGATCTTGAATGGAAACAGGAAGTGGTGCAAAACTCATGTGCGCAAATTAAATGGTATTTGGGATGCGGTAAGAATGGTTGCGAAGTCTCTGACTTCGTGATATTATATGTTCTTTAGCGTGTTACACGCTGTTGTAGTCTATCTGAATTGTATGGCCTTTACAAGAGATACTTTCTTTATAAGCAGTAACGGAAGCAGCAATGCAAGTAAACATACAACAATGGTAGCTGCACATACCAAAATCACTTGCCAGGGTTCTAATACAACAGGTGCAGCACTTACATAATATGCAGACTCATCTAATTTGATAAATCCAGTAGCCTGTTGTAATAGTGTTATACCCACACCAAACAATAACCCAAAAAAGGTTCCAAACCCGGTTATAAATAAAGCATTATATAAAAACACCGATTGGATAAACTCATCCTTTGCACCAATTGATTTTAATACACCTATCATGCGGGTTCTTTCTAAGATCAGGATTAACAAACAGGTCACTAAATTGATGATGGCAACAATGGCCATTACAATAAAAATTACATTCCTGTTTACATTCATGATTTCCAACCAATCAAAAATATTTGGATATACTTCCTTAATGGTTCTACTTATCCATCTATCAGGCAGGTTGGCATACAGTTGTCGGTTAATACTATCCATAGCTGTATAATCTTTTAGCAAAACCTCAAAACCCCCTATTTCATTATGCTCCCAATCATACATCTGTTGAATTAAACGAATATCACAAATGGCAAAAAGTTTATCATACTCTTCAATTCCTGTTTTATAAATGCCACACACTTTTAAGGAACGTACAGTAGCACTCCCTGCATCAGCTTGTATAAAATAAACTGGAATGGCATCCCCTTTTTTTATCTTTAGCCTATCGGCAATATAACTGCTTAGTATAATATCCCTGCTATAAAAACTATCAGTAAAATCAAGCCAATGGCCAGACTGTAGGAAGGCTGCCATTTGTTTGCCATCGTATGTACTGCTCATACCTTTTAGCAGCACTCCTTCAATGTCTTTTTTATTTTCAATAACCGCACTTTTTGTAGCAAATACATTTACAGATAAAATACCAGGTTGTTGCTTAATGATGTTGTATATACTATCATTGTATGGCACTGGAGTTTCTTCTGCAATGAGTGCTTTATCAGGCTCATATTCCTGCACCCTCAAGTGACCCCAAAAATGGAATACTTTTTCGCTGATGGCCTGTTGAAATCCATTTACAAAACTTAGTGTAAGAATCATTGCTGCTACGCTCAATGCCGTAGCCGCAGTAGCTAATCGAATGATAAAACGACTAAAACTTTTCTGCTTATTGAATGACAACCTTTGTGCAAGGAAAAAAGATAACTGCATTGGCGGCTAAGCTAAAGATTCATTTTTTATGTATGGGTTAAAATATTCCTTTACCATATATTTCAATAGAAAAAAGCGGCCCTTGATGAGCCGCTTTTTTAAAAAAGCTTAATATATTTTTTAAAAATTACTTCATTCTAAAACTGAAAATTTTTGAAAAATTTCTATTAAAAATTCCAGATTCATTTGCAGATGAAGTTTGAACAAAACCAGCTGTTTCATTGGTGCTTTGATGCATATAATCTGAATGATGCACAGCCAGACTATATCCTGCTTTTTCTAATTTAGATCCTAATTTGCTATTCAATTCTGCCATTAAAGTTTTATGCCTTGATTCTGTTATGTTCATAGAATCTGATAAGCGCTGCACGGATAATAGCTCTGTATTGCTCGGGGCAGCTTCCTTAAAGCAAAGCCCTATATAAACTTCACTGATTTCCTCTCTAAGTCTTTTTTCATCAGCAAAAATGGATTTCTTACTGGTGGGTAAAAGTGTTGCCCTAAATGTTTCTAATTTAGTCCAATAGTCGCCTGCGGCTTTTTTAAGTTTGGCATCTTTTGAAGAATCCATCGCAATTTTTAAAACAGATTGCTTGCTCGATATATCATCAACAACAGTAGCCAAACGCTCATGATATGATGCAAGTTTTAAAGCATTATCATACAACTGTTTTTGACCATCCACAGTTAAGTCTTTATTCATATCATCATGAACTACCTTTACGGAACTGGTATAAGATTTACCTGCTGCTGTTACTTTGATTGTATAAGTACCGGGTAGTACCATTGGTGCTATAAGGCTACTATTATCTGGTTTGCTTCCACCACTTGCTGTCTTAGGACCTTTTCCTCTTAAATTCCAATAAACTTTATTAAGTCCTTTGCGTTTACTACCTGGAATGTTTTGAACCAATTTGCCGGAGGCGTCTAAAATATCAATACTTACATCACCGGAATTAAGTCTTTCTTTCATGTAATATTGAATGGCAATAAGGTCTGGCGCATTGCCTGAAACCCAACCCTGTGGCGGAAAGGCTACACCACCCAAAATGCCGTTTCTCAATAACATATCAGGTTGATCAAACAGTACAAAATCTTTCTTAGCAATTTCAGGAGTGAGAGTACGCATCAAGGTGATGTCATCTACAACAATAATACCTCTGCCATGTGTAGCAATAATCAAATCATTAGTAGTAGGATGTATTTTTATATCCCTTACTAATGCTTGCCAAGGAATATTGTTTTTCATACGAAACCAGCTGGCACCTGCATCCACTGATGCAAACAGACCCATTTCAGTTCCCAAAAAAACTAAATTTTTATTTACAAGGTCTTCTGTTACCTTATGCGCAAATCCGGTAAATTCATTGCTCTTAAACATTGTCCATGTTTTACCCATATCTCTACTTACACCCGCATAAGTTTTCATATCACCATACATGTGATTTTCTGTAGTTACATATATAGTTTGTTTATCGTACCTGCTGGGTTCTATACTACTTACCCAGCTTTGAGCAGCAGCACCTGCAGCGGCCCAATTTGCCGAAACATTTGTCCAATTTTTACCGCCGTCGGTTGTGTATTGAATGTTTCCATCATCAGTACCAGCCCATACAATGTTTTCATCTAATGGTGATTCTGCAATGGTGAAAATGGTACAATGATTTTCAGCAGAAGTATTGTCAGCACTTAAACCTCCACTCTTTTCCTGCTCTTGTTTTTTCTTATCATTAGTTGTCAAATCGTTGCTTATTCTAGTCCAGTTGCGTCCTTGGTCTGTACTCTTATAAAGGTATTGAGCACCTGTATATAAATTATGCGGATTCTTTACCCCCAATACAATTGGTGTATTCCAATTCCAGCGCAATTTTTCTTCTCCGGGGCCTTGTTGTGGTTGTATGCTAGTACTCTTAAAGGTTGTCAAATCTGTACGACCCATATTGCCACCTTGTGCTTCTGCATAAGCGATATTTGGATCTGTAAGATCTGGTTGAGTCCAGAAGCCATCTCCACCATAAAATGATTCCCACTTTGCATTCGATACACCTCCGGGATATGATGATGGTGCTACCCAACTACCATTATCCTGCAAACCACCATATACTCTGTAATATGGTTTTTGATTATCAGCAGCTACATGATAAAATTGACCAACAGGCAATTTATCACAGAATATCCATGTGCCACCTCGGTCGTTACTCATATATACACCACCATCTGTGCCCACATACATATTGTTAGTATTTGTGGGGTTTACCCAGAGTGCATGCATATCACTATGTATCCAACCACCTTCATTACTTGCAGTGGCAAATGAAAATCCACCATCATCACTATAAGAAAATTCAAATGCCGGCCTGTAAACTCTTTTTGAATCTTTTGGATCAATGACTATAGTACTAAAATAAAAAGGACGTGCCACTACATTGAGAATGGCACTTTGACTTTTCCAACTTTCTCCCCCATCTGTACTGATATACAAACCTGTACTACTGCTCTCAACAATAGCCACTAATTTATTTGGTTCTGAAGGTGCTATATTAAAAGCAATACGGCCAAAAGGTTTTGCAGGTAATCCATTAGAAATTTCTTTCCAGTTTTTTCCACCATCTATACTCTTATAAAATCCACTTCCGGTACCACCACTATTAAAAGAAAACGGTTGACGGCGAAACTCCCAAGTACTGGCATAAAGTGTATTTGAATTTTTTGGGTCAATAACAATTTCTGCGCAGCCTGCTTTTTCATTGATGTATAATATCTTCTCCCATGTTTTGCCCGCATCTGTGCTTTTGTATAAACCACGATGTTTACTATCACTCCACAATGGGCCTGGGGCCGCCACATATATGATATTGCTGTTATTGGGATCAATAGCCACTCTGGCTATATGCTCTGTACTATCCAATCCTATTTTGCTCCAGTTATCCCCGCCATCTGTTGATTTATATAACCCATCACCAATGGATACTGAGTTGCGCATATTACTTTCTCCCGTAGCTACATAAATATTTTTTGGATTTTTTTGATCGATAGCTATTGCACCTATGCTCTGGCAATATTTATCAAATAGTGGTTTAAATGATGCACCTGCATTTGTACTTTTCCAAACACCACCACCTGCTGTGCCAATGTAAAGAATGCGAGGCTCACTGTTTACCCCTTCAATAGCAGAAATACGCCCACTCATGGTACCAGGGCCTAAGGTGCGGGCCTCCATCATTCCAAATGTGCTAGAATTAATCTGAGCTCCCACTTTCATTGATACACCAAGTACCAGTAGTAGTAATAATTTTTTCATCAAATTTTAATTTAAATATGAGTAGTAAATTGATTAAAACCAAAAACCCGCTTCTGTTCATTGGAAGCGGGTCTTGTTTAATAGATCAATTATTCTGGTTTGAATGCTGAATTATCAATGGGAGTGTTGATTTCTATACTTTCCATTTCAATAGGTCCCATATCACTTGCTATATTGTGTGCAAACATGATATCTCCAACCATTTTATAATTTGAATACATAGTATTTGACTCGGTTTCTTGTCCATTTACTGTAGTTTTTTCACTACTTTTCACTAGCATGAAACCATCGGCATCAATAAAATAGGTTTTTTGTTTGCCTCCACTAAGTGTAAGGAGCAGCTTGTGACACTCAGTACCTTCCACATCTTCGATACCTAAGTATTCTACAGATGTACCTTTGGATGCATAATCCAACAGGTCATCTCTAATGTCTAAGGCATCTTGTTTACTTTTTACATCCTCAGCAGTAAGCGGTTCTGGCTTTGTTTGACCTGAAAATGGGTTAAAATCCCAACCTGCATCCTTAGTAATGATTTGGAATCCAGACATGCCGTTAAAAGTAAAATCTACCCTCATGCCGCCATTGTTTACCATTTTCATGGTTACAGGTATTTGTAAGCCGTTGATGTTTAAATTCCCTTTCATTACAAGCGTTTCAATTTTTCTCAAATTGTCTGCACCGCCTTTTGCAGTTAAATACTTTGTGATTACTTCATCTGCATTTTGAGCATAAGAAGCTATGCAAAGAACCATGCCCACTAATGGCAAAAACATTTTTTTAAAATTCATAATTATTATGTTTATACTTTTTACAAAAATAGGCACCTAAGACAATAATGATGCCTGTTTAAAATCTTAATATGCCACTTATCATAAAAATCAATCAATACATGCATAACCAAAGCTTCTTTTAGTGCAATTAATTTTCATGCACATAACAACTCAGATAAAAAGTAATCATGTGAAGCTGGATGGTAAGAAAAAAATGGTCACCATATTGATGACCATTTTGTAAATTATTACTACCCGATTTTCACTACTTCTTTTTTTGTGAAATAATTCCACAACCACATTAAAGTAAAGGAAGGAATAAAATCAGTAAAGGGCAATATTTCTTCTAAGAAATTAAATGTACCACCGAGCATACCTTTTGTACCACCAAAAATTTTATAAAAAACAAAAGCTGAAATGGGTGCCCATACCACATCGGCAAATTCGCCTAAACCCGGTATGGAAAAACTGGCATATCCAATGATATCCATCAAGATACAAATGACCAAAGAAGCATTGTTGTTTTTATTCATTTTCTATTTTCAAATTTTGTTTTAGTTAATAGAATTGTATGCCAGTTTTTAATTAAAGTGCGATTAAGAATTGGGAGGCTTCATTTTTATGAATTATTTCCGCTTTCTTCTTGCTCCTTTTTCTTTTCCTGAATCATTTGAAGCAGTTGCATACCCATCAGGCCGCTGAGGCTGCCATCTGTACCATTGCCACCACCTATGAGTATTTCAGGAATGATTTTAATATTTCCCTTACCAATTTCTTCAATCATTTTATACTTGGTAAAATTATCACCACCCATTGCGCCCACTTGTAGCTGGTATGCTTCTGCAGTACTCTTACCAATGGCCATAATTTTTTCAGCCTCTGCCAAACCAGTTTTTGAAATTTGAGTAGCGTCCGCATCGGCATTCAGTTTGGTAGCTTCCGCCTGCGCAGCAGCTCTTGCTTTCGTGGCTTCTGCTTCTGCTAATGCACGCATTTTTGTGGCTTCTGCTTCTGCACTTACATTTAGTTTTAAACTACTGGCATCACCTTCTGCTTTCCGTATAGTAGCATCTGCTGTACGCTGCGCTATTTCCACACTTTGCTGTGCTTTTACAATTTCTTTTTGCATATCTGCAATGGCAGTTTCTTTTTCCATACCCTGTCTTTTTTCCTGAGCCATTCTTTGGGTTTCGTATGTCTTTTCTTCTTCCTGTGCTATCTTACGATCGGTCAAAGTTTTCATGAGTGATTCAGGTGGTACTATGTCACCAATTAAGGTGTCCACAGCATTAACATTATACTCATCTAATACGGTGCGAATATGATCTTTTGCAGCTGTCTGTCTTTCCTTACGTGTACTTAGGAATGAAATTACATCACTATCCTGTGCACTATTTCGGAAGTAGTTACCAATAGTAGGCTCCAATACTTGGCTTACTAAGTTTGTCATGCTGCCAAATCGGGCAATCACTTTTGGTGCTTCATTGGCAGGTATATGAATGATTTGCGCCACATCTAAATTGAATGGGAAACCATCTTTACTACGTACGGTAATGGTGCTTAGATTTTTGTCTAAGGAATGGGCTTCACTCCTCGCATTTGCCCAGTTCAATACTAAGTTTGTAGTAGGCACTAATTCTAATTTCATGGTGTATTTATTGATCGGATATTTTCCGGGTCCCAATGCATCCATCCATACACCTCTAAAACCCTTGCTTACGATATTGCCATGTTTAAAAGTATCTCCGGTAAGGTCTTTGCCATCTTCACCAATATATGATATGATTACCCCTACATGACCAATAGATACATCTGTCATGGGTATTTGCTCTAACTGAATGGCCCAAGGGTTAAGGAAGTAACTACCCGCAAGTATAACCTGTGGCTGTAAACCTCTATTACCATTTTTTGAAAGGAAGCTATCAAAATCCTGAAAGTTATTATGACCATCTATGGCCTCACCTGCTATTTGGCCGCTGCGTATTGGATTGCCGTCTAATGTGGTTACAATGCCTACCATATTTTCCTGAATGATGGTCATATCAGCAACAGTAATGGTAAAGGCAAAAGAATTGATACGATAGGTGCCGGGAGTGAGTATATGCGTTTGTCGTCCTTTCTGACCGCTGTTTTCAAGAAACCTTTGTGTATCCTGAAAATTGTCGCAATCTACTTTTCTGCCTAATATATTACCTGTTGGCAACTCTGCTCCATCATTGCTGAGTACTAATCCAATTTTCCCTTCGGGAATAACGGAGAACGGATGCATATCAACACCATACTGCCAAGGCCACATACCCCAATACAAGCCTGGAGCTAATGTTTTTGCCTGAAATCCTGCTTCGCCTTTTGTGGCAATAATGCGCCCATCGGGCAATTCTTTGTTGGCACCAAAGAGTACAAATTTTTTGGTAACAAGACCAATGCGATCTTCCGGCACGATGACCATACCAAAAAATACACGGAGGATAAATTTGTAAAATACTAAGGAGAGTAATAATACTAAAACCCACCAATAAGACTGAATCATTTCAAATAAATTCATAACTTTTACTGTTTAAGAAGAATAAACGGTTTATTCTGATTGTTAAAATAAAGAAATACAAATAAAGAGAGTTTTATGCTGGATGGTAAAAATATTTACCACTGCCAGCGTATGAGTTCTGCAGATGAAGGAATGGGTGGTACCCATTCTTTACTGTGTACTGATGGTATGCTCAATTTGGGATGATTTAATACTTGTATCAACCAGCTGCCCACTGCCGATAATATGATGATTAGAATAATTGGTTTCATAATAAAAATGATATTGAGAAAACTTAATCCATTGCACTGTGGTGCAATAAATTTTAAAAAATGCTACATCCGGTTTATTATGACATTACAAATAAATGCCATACAAAGCAGCACGCAGATAAGCTGCTAATTTGTAAAGTGAAAACGAATCTGGAAATTAGAAATCGATGACCACTTAAAGTATAAATACTTCTGGTGGTTTTACTCTTTGTCTGAAGCGGAAAAGCAAAAAATTTGTGTAGTCGTTCATTGTCTATAGCCTAATTGGCCACTTGAAAGGTGTAAAGATATATATGTGGTAAAATGTTAAAAGATATCAACTTGAAGTGTGGATAAAAACCTTTCACAAGCGGGCCTTTTTTTATGAGAACGGTAGAATAACTCTATAACTCAATTATGCCTACGCAATCTCTACTGCATGGGCATTGCCCGAAGGGCTAAAAACTAATTCTTTTTTTCAGATGCTTT
Source organism: uncultured Parafilimonas sp. (assembly GCA_937892395.1). Taxonomy (GTDB): domain Bacteria; phylum Bacteroidota; class Bacteroidia; order Chitinophagales; family Chitinophagaceae; genus CALAGJ01. The sequence goes on along the minus strand of CALAGJ010000076.1, from coordinate 3,137 downwards.
ACTTATTGATAAGAGTTGATTAAGCATTACGTTTATTCATAATTTTTTTTATGTCTAAATATTTGAGGAGTATTTTTATGCGGTAAGCACTACTTTTACATTATGAAGCAATTTATATTTACTTGTATCTTTTTCTGCACAACAGTTTGTGTATCCGCACAAACAACAACAAGTGATACCATAATGGTACATCCTATAACGGCTTCGGATTCCTTACCAAAAAAATTTTCCTTTTTTAGCCTTCCTCAAAATTTTTATACCAATAAACTTACTGGTGCATGTGCTGTAGAATGGAAATTGGAAAAGGCAACAGGTGTAGCCATCAGGGTGAGATTGGGTTCATTGGCATACTGCAATAGCTTGGAAGGTAAGCCTTAGTATCTTCTCTTTACCGGGTCATATTTTATCATCCACCAATAAAAACGAATAAGCCGAAGAATTGGCATTTTTTTCTTGATTGTTTTTTTCAATCTTGCATACATACCAGTATCTGTCATTCCTTTATAAATAGCAGGTCGGAAACTATACTCTGTGGCATGATGAAAGATATTGTCATAACCTTTTACAAAAAATAGGCGATACCCATTTGCTCTCAAAAACCGAATGGAAAACTCATTTTCCATATAGATCATATCTGTGCCTTCTGTATATAAACCTAATACCTTGTGATAACTGTTGTGCTTAAAATGAGGTAGCTCTGAATGCTGATGAAATCCATTATATCCATTTTTCCAAATTGGCTTAGCTATTATACGATAAGCCACCCCATTGGCACTGCTCATGGTATAGGATGTAAAATCCTTGTTGATTAATGACCTTATGATGCCTTTGTTTTTTTCCTTCTGTAGTACCATGATGGCTTTTTCTAGATAATCTTCAAAACCGGGTAGTATAAAATGATCGTCCTGTATTTGAAAAATATATTCACCACTACAAGCTGATATGCCATGATTTGTATTGGCACCAAGGCCGGCATTTTTTTCTGAGAGAATAAATTTATCGAAAGGCAACAACTTTATGGCTGCTTGAACGTCTGCGGGGCTGCCATCATCCGCAATAATGAATTCAAGATTTGGATATCGAATATTTGCCCGAGCAAAACGGATACATTCCTGAAGTGTGTGTAGTCTGTTGTAATGTATAATCAATATACTTACTAATGGATTGGCAGACATCTTGTAAGTTTTTTTCAAAAATTCTTGCAATATGCAGAGAAATGGCAAACGGTAAGTAAATGATTTGTGTTTTATTGATGCATGCGAATTATATGAACTTTAATATTTATCTAAATATGCCTTGGTGCGAAAGATTAAATCTATACAAATCCGATAGTCATTGATTGAATTAGAATCGTTATGTTTGCGCCCCAAAAAAATAGGTATGCTTTTTAATTCGCTTACTTTCATTTATTTTTTCATCATTGTAATAGGATTGTATTTCCTGATTCCCCACAAATTTAGATGGCTTCTGCTGCTGGTGAGTAGCTGTATATTCTATATGGATTACATCTGGTATTACATTTTTGTCCTGCTTTTTACAATTATCGTGGATTATTTTGCAGGTATTTTTATTGAAAATGCCAAGGGTAAGCAGCGAAAGTTATACCTACTAATGAGCATTATTGCTAATCTGCTTATTCTCAGTGTGTTTAAATATTTCAATTTTATAAATGATGGAATATCTACATTTCTCGGAGTGTTTGATATGACCAACCCTATAAAAAATATTGGATGGGCATTACCTGTAGGTCTTTCCTTTCATACTTTTCAGGCGATGAGTTATACTATAGAGGTTTATCGTGGTAATTACAAACCGGAGAGGAATTTTGGGATATATGCTTTGTATGTGATGTTTTTTCCACAGTTAGTAGCAGGTCCAATAGAGCGTCCTCAAAACATGATACACCAGTTTTATGAAGAAAAACAATTTGAATATAATAGGGTGGTGGCAGGTTTGAAAATCATGTTATGGGGGTTCTTCAAAAAATTGGTGATTGCCGACAGAATGGGTATTTATGTAAATGCGGTGTATAATAATCCATACAATCATGGTGGGCTTACTCTTTTTGTTGCAAGTATTTTCTTTATCATACAGTCCTATTGTGATTTTTCGGGTTATTCAGATATAGCAATAGGTAGTGCTAAAGTAATGGGTTATGATTTGATGGAAAATTTCCGCCGCCCTATACTTGCCAAGAATTTTACAGAGCGTGTTATCCGTTGGCATATTTCTCTTTATACCTGGTTTAGAGATTATGTGTTTCTGCCTTTTACCACAAGTGGTAAAAAGAGTCAAATGAAAATTTTTATCGGCATCATGCTCATCTTCACACTCAGTGGTTTTTGGCATGGCCCTTCATTTACTTTTATCTGTGCGGGTGCATACACGGGCCTCATGATTATTGTTGAGCGATTTTATATGAAGTTGGTTAAGCCAAAAAAATGGATACCAAAAGTTCCATTAATCATTTCTGGTACATTGTTTTCATTGCTTTTATATGTACCAATGGTAATATTTTATCGTGCCTTATCTATGAAAGATGCTTGGCAGATATTCAAAACCGTGTTCAATCCCTTAAAATTTGGTCACATGTTTAAGGGTGAGCCACCAATTACATTTCACTATTGTTTATATGTGGGCGGCATTCTTTTGATTATAGAATTAATTCAGGAATACTTACCAAAGGTGAAGGGTTTAAATAGTAACAATGTAGTCATTAGGTATTCGGCTTATCTGGCATTAATGGTATTAATCCTGATGATTGGCGTTTTTAATGGCAGTCAGTTTCTTTATTTCCAATTCTAATTTAAATTTTTTATTGCATGACAGCTGCAGAAATAAAAGATGTAAAAAAGTTTTTCTTCAAATTATTCATATTTGCCGTTCTACTTTTTGTATGTGACCGCATTTTTGGCACCTTGGTTGAAACGCTCTACAACAAAAGGCCTCAGGGTGATGTAGCCAATTTTAGACATAGTGTAAAAGACCCTAAAGAAGATATTGTTATTTATGGCAGTAGCAGAGGTGTACACACTTATGTAACCGAGTTATTTACGGATAGTTTTGGATTGAGCTGTTTCAACTGTAGCAGACAAAATTCAAATATCCTGTATCACTCTTCCATAATGCCCATGTCA
>CALAGJ010000075.1 GCA_937892395.1 uncultured Parafilimonas sp. | reverse complement strand
CTGCCTTGCGCAATTTTGGTCAGTTTTCCCACCATGCCGCCGATCACCACTTCGCGTATTTTGCATTTCACGGCAGCGTCCAAGGCGTAGCGCAAAAAATCGCCCATTTGAATAAAGCAGGTGTCATTCAAATGTGGCAGTTCTTGCATGGTAAATTTTTCAATGGTTACATAATCAGCGCCCACTAATTTAAACACGGCATCCATAATAGAGGCTGTTGTTTGCGAACCAAATGCGGTAAAGACTGGGTTGCTGCCACTGCCGGATTTAGTGAATGTGATGGTATTGCCTAATGAACCTTCCCGTGTAATGCTATAACCTGCGGATGGCGCTGTTTCAGTATAGCCATCCTGTACGGTGCATACAATGGTACCTCCATGCAGTGGAGAAACTGTTTGATTAATGGCCAGTATAGCTGCTGCTAATGAACCATAACACGCACTGGGCGTAGCGCTACCACTGGTGGAACTAACAGTAATCAGGCAACTTGAAATACCTGCAAATTCATCTGCTCCTATATCTGGTGTGGTTACATTGCGTGTATCCCCTTCATAATCGTCTGTGATACCCGAGATTGTTGTTCCTCTACTCTCTATTTGGGTAGTAACAGCAGTATTTATTTTTAAGAAATTAATGTCAGTTCCGGTAGTACTTAGGAAACTGGGGTTTTCTGTAACTGAATTTAAATCTCTTGGCAGATTACCAGTTGTAATTCTTGTTTGCATAGCACTCAAATCTCTATCACTATTGGTACCATCATAAAATATCAAACGGGTGGATGAGGGTGTGCCAGCATAAAATAAATTATTGTTGCTTGTAGAGGAATATGAGGTTAGTGTTGTTCCATTCCTTCTGTAAGCAATAGCCAAACCGGAACCGGTAGGTGTTGTCAGATTTACAAAAATATTGTTTCGCAATACTAATGTTGGACCTGTATTGGAATAGATACAGGAAGAGCCAAAACCACTACCAGAGCTAGTACCACTCAGGTAAACCGTATTATAATATATATTAACTGTACCCGAACCACTACTAACACCAATACCACGTATAGCATCAGAAATACCAACTGTAGAAACGGTAAGGTCTCCGATATAATTATTATAAACTGTATTTGTAGTACCTCCGCCAATGTTAATGCCCACAACTCCTGCGGAAAAAAAACTGGTGCTATTGTTGGCCAGCCCGTAAATTTTATTTTTATAAATATTTATCGTTGTGCCGCTTGATATACTAATGGCCGTAACTGCAGAAGAAGTGGAGGTTGTGCTTAATGAGCTTATTGTATTTTGATAAATGCTTTGTGTTGTACCGCCTGTAATGCTAATGCCTGTAACACTTGCAGAAGATGAGGAAGTGGAAGAAAGGCCTGTGATGGTGTTACTGTTAATATTGAATGAACCGGCAGAGCTGATTAAACCGGTTACAGTGTTTTGTGTGGTGCAATTAGAAATTGTATTGCCACTAATAGAACCTGTGCCATTAGCAATCTGCATGATAAATAGACCACCGGTGCTTCCGGTAATATTGGAGAATGTATTATTCTGAACATTTTTTATGGTGGCGGAAGCCCCGTCTGAGTTGCTCCAGCCATTTAAAATATTGGAACCGGAAAGTGTTACATTTGAAAAGTTGTTGTTGTTATTATTAATGGTAGCCCCGGCAGCAGAGCTTTCATTATCAAGATAAAAATAAACATTACCACTGCTGCCTGTTTTGGCAAAGGTTCCGGAAATGCTGTTGCTGTTAATTGTTTTAGTGCCTGATGCAGTTAATGAAACAGCGTTTCTTATAAAGTATATATCTCCGGAAGTATTTACATTTAGATTGGTAAATGTGTTATTACTTATATTCTGACTTAATGTGGTGGCTGTGTTTTGAATATAGTTATGAGGACTAGTTGCAGCTATCGTATGTTGAATACCTCTTATATCATTGAACTGAATACTGAGTGCAGCAGTTGAGCCACCAAAGGAATTAGAAATACATGTAATTGAACCAGTAGAAGCAACAGAAGATGTAATCAATCCGCCGCCTGTATTGCCAAGCTGATTGGAATTAATGTTGATTGCTGTGGTAACAACTCCTGAGTTTGCTATCACTAACAATAGGCAACCAGTATTTGACAATGTAAAATTTCTCAATACATTTCCTGTAATGTTTAGAGTGGCCACTGATGCAGTATTTAAAATACCTTGTAAACCGCCAGTGCCTGCCGTTGTATTATTAAGGATATTATTATTGTTGATGTCAAGCGTGCCACTAGCAAGAGTAGTCGTGTTTATCCCTATAAAGAAAGAAGCCCCTGTACCAAAAGCAGAACAGTTTTGAATGGTATTCCCCGTTATGGTCATGCCCCCGGTTGCAATGGCAAATATCCCCCTTATGCTGCATATGGCAGTTGTAGTGGGCGATGTGCCTGCCGAAATGGAATTTGCGGTTGACACATCACCGATAGTGTTTGAGCTTACAGTGAATACGCCTGTACCTGAAACTACAATAGGATAAACTGCAAAGCCTGTATTTGCATTGCTGCTGGAGGCAGACAATGCCGTAATTGTATTGCCGCTTACCGTAATGGAGTTGGTAGCAACATTGAAATAAATACCCTGCACAACTATTCCCGAAGATCCGGAAATGTTGGAAACTACTGATATGGGCCCGGTGGAAATTACTCCGATAATATTATTGGTAACAGAAGCCAAACCTGTGGTCATGGCAATTCCTGAAAATATGCCCTTGCTGCCGGTGGTATTTGCTGTTGTGGTAAATGAAATGCCTGCAATGGTATTGCCGGTAATGGAACTGCTCGTAATAGAAGCTAAAGAAAGGTCAATACCCACATAAGTGGCAGTAGTGGCAGAAGTATAAGTAGTGGTACCCGTACCGGAACTGTTTGCATAACCAATGATATTGCCTGATACGGTATAACCGCTACCAGATACAATATAAATGCCACGGTGTGTCAATGAAGCGGTGGTGGTGGTGCGTGTGGCAGACTGAAAAATTTTATTTCCGGAAATTGTCCAACCATCATTGGCCGCATTCAGATATATACCAGTTGAACTGGTAGTAGCACTGAAGAAATCAGATATATTATTATTTGAAATGGTATTTGTATTATTTCCCGGCGAAACACCTTCGTTGGAATAAATTGCATTGACAGGCAGGTTGCTGCCAGCTGCCGTAATTGTATTGTTATTGATGGTGTTATTATTATTTCCAAAAATTGCTCCATCATCAAAAACAATAATGCCCGATGTGGATGATATAGATGACCCGCTGATTGTACAATTCTGTATGGTATTGGTTTCAGCGTCATTGGTAAACCGTATAGTACTTGTATTTGAAGAAGAAGATGTACTGGTGTTGGATACAGTTAAAGTATTACCGCCTGTATTCAGTCCGTCTATTGTTGTATTGTCCGCACCATTTAAAGTAATAACTCCATTGCCTGCAATGGAACCACTTACTAAAAATGCGCCTCCATTAGGCTGCACGAAAATTGATGAATAGCTGGCACTGCCGCTGCCGCTGGCATTTAAACTGGCAGAAGCAATTTCTGTTGTATTGCCTTCAATCAGCGTGGTGATAGTGCCTGTATGCGTGCCTGCATTGATGGCATCAAATGCAGCTTTTAATGTTGCATAGCTTGCAGATGCCGTACCGCCGGTTGAATTTACCACAACAGGATTTGATGTAGTGGTATAAGAATAATTCGTATTGCCACTACCGCTTTGTACAAGGGTATTTAAGTTTAAAGTACCCATATCAAAAGCGGATTCTCCGTACGTGGATTTATCACTATTGAGCTGAGACTCTGTTTTATTGCTACTTAAAATATAGTAATAAATAGTGGTGCCTGCACCCTGTGCAGGAATGACACCGGTATATGTTGTACCGGAACCCGTCATGGCAACAATTGTTGAACTGGAGAATGATATATCTGTGGACCACCTAATGAACAGGCCTTCTCCACTACTTAAAGCAGAAGAAATTGTTGCAGCAATGGTGGGTGCAATAGCTGCATTTACAAACGAACCAGTTGGGCTTTGTGAAACAGCGGAAATAGTAACCGGACTATAGCTTGTTTCTAATAGTTGCATAACATTATCAGCAGCACTATTTTCACTCACATTAAAAGTATAATAATTACCACTGGTTATAGCAGGCAAGAGACCACTTGCACCACCAGAACCTGTATTATACCTTGCACCATTAGCAAAACCAACCGGTATAAATGTGTTAACCGACAAAGTATTTCCAGATGTATAAGGCCTCCAGTTTGTAGTGTAATTGGGGCTTCCGGCAGTACCTATAGTAAACTCCCAGGTTCTTACACTTACTGATGATGAGTTGACGGCCTGCACCCTTTGCTGTCTAAAATCACCAAAATCTGTGATATTATAAGTTACATAATTTCCAACATCAGCCACATTCGAACCCAAAACTGATGGTTGAGCATATACCGATAAAGATGTTACAACAAAGAGTACAAAGAAAAAGCAGGGCTTTTTTATGTTGTAAAAAGATAATATTTTCATTCAGTAAAAATTCAATCGACAAAAATTAAATTTACCTGATTAATTATTATGCCCGTAAATGTGGATGGGCTATGATTTAAACAGATATTTTTATATTGTTCAAAAATAAGTGTAAGGGCTGAAATTACTTCAATCTTAAAATAATCTAATGAAAATTTAATTGACAATATGGATTAGAAATATTTAGTGATTGACAACCCATTTGCCAGAAATTCGAAAGAATTTTTGCTTCAGACAATTTTTTGTTTCCGGCATCAATGTTTATTTTTTTCATTGATGCAGAATCCTACAACTTCCTACAAAATAAATACAGGGTTTTCCATTTTTTGCATAAGAATTTTCAGACCTTGATTTTAGAATCTACAATGAACGAATCATTCAAAAATTGAATGCCGACAAATTTGTTTTAGAAGGGAAACATCACTCTATTATGTTGATTCACGTACACTCTTTGAGACTTATAAAAAATAAACAGCCCGAAACGATCTCTTAGCAATTCCCCTACAATATCTCCTGTACGTGGAGTCTCATATCCCGTAAGCCTCCTGAGATAGGTATCTGATGTAAGTGTACGTGGCACCAATACATAAAAACCTGTATTTGAATATCGCAGGTTCGGCTCGGATGACTGAATAGTAGTTTGTAAGCAAGGTATATTGCCGAAGGCATCAAATGAATAAGGTCTTTGTACAAATGACAGAAACATTTCCATAGAAAATTCGTTGCCTATCATTCTATCTCCAGGTATGGAGAAATTAGTAAAGTCGACATCTTGCACAGTAGTGTGCATGTAGTAAAGCGGTGTAATAATTCTTGTAAGGAGCCTAAGACTTTTTTCCGGCCCACTAAGCTCAAAAAAACTTGTACTCAGTGTCATGCTGTGCAAAGCTTCATCATATTCTGCTTCCAGAGGAAGAGGGTTGTAGCTAATTATAAGCTGCTGTATGGCATTAAAATGTGATTGTACATTTTGAAAGTCTGCCAATATGGATTGAATGTTGCCCAGAGTAGGACAATGAAACAATGCTTTCAACGCAGTAGCTATTGGTCTATTGGGTTCTCTTTCACCACTGATTAAAATACTTTGTATGCCCCTTATTGCATTTTGTATTAATACCGCTGCACGATTCATAGCATGATTTACTTCCTGAATCCGTGCAGGATGAGTGCCACCGGATTCAGTAGTGGTATAACGATTGATTTTATTTTGTTTATCATTTTGCTGTACCACATGTGTCAACTCATGCGCAATAAGCCTCTTGCCTTCTGCAGAATCTGTATTGTATTGTCCTTCATTAAACACAATATTGTTGCCAATGGTGTATGCTTTTGCATGTAATTCTTTTGCTGAGCTTGCAGCCTCTTTATCTGTATGAATTTTCACATTGGAAAAATCATAGCCCATGTTTGAAGAGAAGAATTCATTGGATTGTTTGGGTAAATGGTTTCCTTTGTTATTTAAGGTGCTAATGTATGATGAAGTATTTGCATGTAGATGTTCATTCTCTTCAACCTCTTTTCGCTGTAGCTTTTTTTCTTCTGTACTACAAGCAGTACATCTTCTATTAATACTTGTGGCATCCGTTTTAGTTTGCAGTGGTTCTTCTTCCTTTCTATGTAGCTTATCTTCATCCTTATTGGACATTGGAGCAGCAGCCATAGGTTCCGGCATTCGCATAACCTTATCAGCTATTGCATCTGCCTCTTTTTCCTGTGGATCATCCGGACTGCTGATGGATAGTTTGGGTTGAATGACCGATCCAAAAAAATGGGATTGCTTTTGTTGTACTGGCAAAGTTTCATCGCCTGCTTTTCTAAAGAAAGTAGTACCGCCGTTTTGCTGACTACGGCTTATATGATTGGATGAAACTTTATCAGCTTTAGAAAACATTTTCTCAACTCAATTTAATATGCATTATCTATACTCAATGAATCCTTTGCTTACAGAATTTATTTTTCTTTTATTGCGAAATACTCCAATCCCATTTCTGCTTCCATCATTGTTGCTATTGCCCTCTATTGTATTAATAAAACCTCCTTCAATAGATTCAACAATACCTGTATGCCCTTTCCCATGCCCAAAATCAAGAATAAAAATAGTACCGGGTTTTAATAGGGAAGGATTATTTGTGGCATCTATTTTGGAAATTTTTTTGCCTGTAGTATTGTTCCAATGGGCCATACATCCAGCAGTTTTGTACAAAGGATTTTTTTTGTTCAACTGCTTTGCAGCTTCATTAAAACACCAATATACAAATGCGGCACACCAGTATATGTCTGGGCCAGGCTCAACACCAGCGGCTCTGTCATAAGCATCCACTTGTTTGCCTCGATTACTACCCGGAGGATCTTCCATTACTCCTACCTGTGTTCTGGCGATATTTAATGCTTCATTAAGCAACAAGTTACTTACTTCATTTACTTGTGGTACCGTATCAGCGCCAAATAATGCCTGCCATGTGATAGAGCCAACTTGGCCATCAATTGTTAATGGATTTCCCAATAAGTCTTGATGAGTTGCTTGATACAACTTCACTGCCGATTTCGTTTTGGGCCCAAATACCCCTGAACCTTCAAGGTTGCCAATATTTAGGTCAATTAACTTTTTTTGGATTGCTATTACAATTTTAGCATCAGCTTCACCTTCCTTAATGATTCGTTTTGGATAGTTCATATTTTATTTTTTATTTGTGAAATAATTTTCATTTTTCTTTTTCAATTAATTCTTTTTATACCCATTCAGTCACCAGCAACTCATTCATCCACGGCAATCTTATCATGCTGATATTCCAGGGCAAATGCCGGAGGAGCATATCATAAGATTGCTGCTCCACCTGCAAAAGCCACTGTTTGTTGTTAATAGAAAGTTTACCTTCTCTTTGAAGAAATGATTCCCTCAAACCGTTTATAGAACTGTCCTTCAATATTGACCAGTGCTCTATAACTGCCTTCAACATTTCATCGGCTTCATTCTGATATTTTTGATTGATACCATTATCAATAAAAACGGTATCCTGAACCGGAATGCCACATAATATTTTTGCCAATACCAGCTCAAATTCAGCAGGACTGGTGTTGCCAGTAATGCAATAATGAATTAATGACAGGGCTAAGTCTGTGTCGATAATTTTGCTATTCTCTACAATACCAGTCTTTTCAAATAATTTGGTAAGAAAAGGTGCAATGATGATGGCACCGGCATTGTTAATATAAATACTGTCTTTTATGGATGCATCATCACTAATAGCTTGCTTTGATACTGATTCATCTATGCGTGGCCTATGATGAAACTCCTGTTGTACTTGATCAAAAAATTTTCTTATGGTTTCTGTTTGCATATTATCAGGCCGTATAGACCAAAAATCTTTATCCCTCCATTCATGCAATCCTTCAAGCCAAGTTTGTATCAATATATCAGATTGAATATTTTTATCTTGTTGATACGAATTGCAGATATGTAGCAGAAGACTAAGCTGCCAAGCATCGGTATTTTTATTTTCAGCAAACAATAAGTTGATATCACTCTGTACTATCAAAAATTGCTCTTGATGGATGTTCAGTACTGTTGTAAATAAGAAAATTTTATCCGCTTCGCTCAATGTTGATAAAAATCTGTGCACTTGATTTTTGGAATCAAGTTGCCCAATAAAGTATTGCAATTCTTCGATCCGAATTTTATGCAGCCAATCTGAAATGTTGGTATTAAAATCTGCTCGATTTAGTATTTGTGTATTCCAACTTAAATATCCATTTTTCAAATAAAACAGCAACTTGTCTGCAAATTTGAATTGATGTGCTTTGCTGATATCTGCTGAGTCTTTAGCATATAGCCCATCGGGAAATTTTTCATGTAATTGCTGCATAATATTATTCACTAATACTTGCTGCCATTCCGTATTTGCAGATACATCTACGTCTAATTTTAATTCAGGTATAGAAATAATTTCATCAGACTGATCATATTTTTTGAGCCATGTATCAATCTGTGGATTGAGTACTTCATGTATCCAATATGCAACTTCCTGTTGCAAGGAAATGCCATCATTGTTTCCAACATAGTTGAAATTGACTTCCTGTCTTTTTATGATATTTTTATAAGCCGTCATACTATACACCCATGGAATCAATAATTGCGATAATCTTATTTAATGCTTCTACATATAATGGTTTTGAGCCATCTTCATGGTTTGCAAATACCCTGTCTAATTCTATGCTTGAAGTTTTCCTAATTCTATCTAACACTGATTTCTCATCTGTACTAAAGTTTGGTACAAACTCGACAAAAGAATTCAACACCTCTATCAATGCTTCAAGAGGTTTGATCATAGGAGATTCTGCTCTATCCACATCTTCTTTTTGTATGCAAGCTATGTAGTAGATGAGTTCAGTATGTATTTGCAACATGCATAATGCCAGCAGCCTCAATCGAAAATCCTCTATGATAATTTTTTGTAATCCAAATATCCATTTCACCATTCTTGAACTGACCTTTTGAGCAACAAAAAAATCAATTTGCTTATCTATGGACATAGAGGAAACATTTGCTTCGTTCATTGCTTTGAAAAAACTCAATACATCATTAAACTCACGATATCTTTCGACAAATGCATTAAAGTTTTCTGGATCATTTTTATTGATGTTATCAAACCGATTAATGATTGGATCTAAAGCGGAACATGTTTTGCTACCGGTCTCCGGTTTGATGACAGTTACGGATGTGGATGCAGAACTTGATGCACCTTTATCATCAGTTACTGTCAATGTAAAATGATAGGTGCCGGGCTGAGTAAAGCTGCACATTGTAATCTCTAAATTATCATTTTGAATACTTGCTCCCGTAGTGCCAAATGGCATTTCCCATTTATAAGTGATAGCTCCTCCTTCCGGGTCAGAAGAACCCGTTCCATCCAGCTTTGTAGATGCCTCACCATTCGCCGAAAGCGTTACCAATATTGGATTTGCAGATGCATTTGCCACAGGCAAAAGATTTCTCTCTTCCTTTTCCGGCAAGACTATCATTTGTGTAGGTGGACAATCGCTACAACAGATATAGGGCACATAAAAATCTGCAATGACTACTCCGGATTTGATTTGATTGATTATTGGATCCAGTGTATCGTTTGGCAAATGCTCTACAGCATTTACTTGTTGCAAAAACAAAAATTCATCTAATAATAAGACACTGCTTATCAAAGGTTGATCATCTGAATAATAAGCAGATTCTCTTTTGCCGTCAGAACGTTTTACCTCTTTTAGCGAAGCTGTAAAATTTGATTTTATATCTAATTTTTTTGGAACTGCCTGCTCATGATAAACAACAATGAAAGTGCCTCCTATGGGTACTCCGGCCTTGTGCTGAATGCCTGGATTGGTGTATGCATAATGGCCAAATTTTTGTTTGATCATGAGCGATAACAAACGAATCAAAAACTCACGAACTAACAAGCGCAGCTCTTGAAATAAACAGACCAAGCAATTCATCTCCAACTTAGTTGATAATTCTTTTGGATCAACACCTATCATAGTATCGGCCACAGTTGGCGATGTGTACATAGTGCGCAGTTGGGAAGATGTGCCGGTTAAATCTGCATACCTCGATTCTAGGGCCATTGAATCTAGTGTGGTAATATGAGCAGGTAATACTTCTGTCATACGATCAATCCGATATGGCATCAATACTAATGCAGAACCAGCAGTTGCACTGCCTGTGGCAATATTTACAAATACATCCGTACAAAACTGATTATTGATGGTTCCTTCCTTCTGTTTGATGTTGTATAAATCTCCAATGGTACTTGCAGATGTGCTACTCATATTTTCTTTCACAGCTCCTGATGTAGTGGCATCAAATGCCGTTGATTCCCGATGTGTGGCTACTTCGAAATGATTGGCTATATCAGTTTTACTTACAAATGAGGGCTGCGCCAAATAATATTTTTTCTGATCTGCAAGACAACAGCTCAGCTTATTTATCCACTGATCTAAAGCCAGAAAAATATCAGCAAAGCAGCAGGTATTTTTTAGCATGATTTCAAATGCTGCCGCAATACTGCCTGAAGTATCAATAGTAGTAAGGGCTTCTGTAATTTCGAAAATGCTTCTTGTATCGCTACTAAACGCCACCACCTCAAACGGTAAACGATTTTCTTTTTTTATCTGATTCAATTGTGCCAGCACAGTGCGATAGTCCTGTCCAATATGTCCTTCAATACGTAAAAAATTATTGGGCTCAATATCATACTTTAATGGATTCATTACAAAGTCATCCGAAGTATTGTACTCCTTTGATCTGTAGGAAAGAATCTGCGATGCAATTCCATGCAAACTGTGTTCTATATTCCATTTGAGATAAAGTGGATCAGTGCCGAGGTTTGTATCGTAATAAAATGGAATTGCTTTTTCTGATAATGGCTCCTTGCCCAATAGTGAAGGTGTTATTTTTATGTCAAGTTGTTTTTGGTTGAATGCCCCGAAAGATGTGCCGGGTATTTGAAAGTTTTCAACCATTAGAACAATTCGTTTGAACAATGATTTTACGGCATTGCCATCTGCAGCAGAACAGCATAATAGTGGTGATGATATAAAACGAGTACGGTAGGTTGAATTCATTTCGTCGAAACCTATTGCTTCACCTATCAATAAGTGTCTTGGAAAGAGACTTTCATCCGGCAGACATTCACAAATAGTATCAAATGCTTTGACCCGAAGCTCATCATAAGCGAGTAAGATATCTGAAAAAAAATCGTAGAAATATTGAATGTTTAAGACTTGTGCATTTGTGATGGTGCCATCATGTAAAAAAGCAAAATCTGAGCTGAAGGAAGTGAATGGGTCTGTAGGGTAATCGTCAACAATCAATGTACTCAACTTTGCCCATGCTGCTGATAATGTCTGTTGAACAGAATCCATAAATGCAGGTGAAAGCTGTTTCAAATATGCATTTACTACATCTCCGGTATCGAGGAGCAAAGTAGAAGATACATCGTAGCGTGGCATCTTTGTTTTTGGCAGTATTATAGCCGTTCCTGATGCCGTATTATTTGAACTATTTGATAACAATGCATCTACATCATTTCGATCTGCCAACAAGGGCCTTATTGTAACCGTAACTTTTGCCCCTTTATCATCACAAGATTCCGGGTCACAATTCTTACTATTTTCTTCCAGCAATTCTACAAATAGTAAAACAATTTTATTAGTAAGAAAAGCATTGTCAAATGGAATCGTTCCTTCCTCTTCTGCTTGCTGCTTGAGCTCCCAGAGATTCATCAATTGTGCTTTGGAATCAATACTTACAAATTTATTATAGTAAACGGGCTTTAATGCATCATAGGGTTTATATGCTTGATATGCTATTTCAGGTATAGCAACAATATATCCAGAACTGGTAAGGCCAACACCTTTTGTTAAGACGATGCTACTACCAGATGAATCTGTCCTAATTTGCAGACCACATACAATTCCCATCCCTATAAGATTGGTTCTTGTAAGACGTTCCTGTTCATTTAAATAACCAAACAAATCATTGAGGTTATCATTAGTAAGTACCTGGTTAGCTACAAAAACCGGATAGTCTGAATTTGCTGCTGATGGTATCATAAAAAAAATTTTTATTTCCGCTATGCGGAATGTGAAATATTTATTTTTAGTCTCCTCTTGATCACTTCATGGGTTAAGAGGCAATCTGCTTTGTGAGCAGATCATTTTTGTTTTACTTTTTTCTTTTCATCTGTTCATCCAATGCTTCATTACTTGTAATGGCAGTATGCCCAAGAAACACACGTATATCATCATTGCCATCCACACAATCATGTAACTGTGCAGGTGGATAAACATTCTTCAACTGTTTAAATACGTGTAGTAAGTCAGTAAGCCGATCGTGCAGTTGCTTTGCATCCGGTTCGTCTATCGAAAATACTTCCAACCAAGCACAATACACAGCTGCAAACTCAACAAGCTGCTCCGTGCTAACCCAGCATATTTTTAAAGCAAGATGTGCCGGAGATTCTTTGCGAATTGTTTGCTCCGCAAAATGTCTGAACTCGAGTCCTTTTGCAGCAAGACCTGCCTCCCCACTGAGTACAACTGTAAATCGAAATGAGTAAGGGTCTTCTTCGCCACAACTACTGCAATCATTTGGTATGCATATATCTAACAATGGATCGCCATCCGGAAATAGAAGCCCTGATTGATTTCTAGGCCGTAGTAATAAATGTTCTACAAGATAGACCTGCTCCTCATCATAGATAGATTTGGCAAAATCTATAATCTCATCTCTTGCTATTTCCGCTTCTTCCTGATTATTGAAATACTGCTTACGGGTAGCAATTACTTCATTCGTATTATCAACTAAATTGAGTACATATTTTTTTCCTTTCTTGATGGTGTATTGGGCAGCATTTCTAATGTATAAAAACACATTGTGTATTTCATCCCATGCTTTTGCATCTGCATTTTCAAGTGTAGTGTCCACATACCGTGTACTGCTACTCAAATGTATTTTACCTTCCTTATCTATCAGTCTCCATCTGCGTTCATACAATTTTCCATCGGTATCTTTTTCTTCATACAATTGTATATAATTTGTATAGGGACTACCAAAGCCAAGTAATAACTCTATTCGTTTTACAAGACCAGCTTTATTCAAACTGCTGCACACAAAAGCCGGATCTTTATAGTTGAAAGATTTTGCTCTGTTAGCACTTATTTCAGGGAAATTTTGAAGATAATCAATTTTGCTTTTTATCAGTTCATCGTCAGCTATTTGCTTATCGTTAGTATATGAATACAACATAAGTGCATAGTCATTGAATTGCTCTGCAAATCTTGACAACAGATGATCCAAAAAGCGATTCCTTCTATCAAGAAACTGGTCTTTATTTTCTATTAATTGCCGTAATTTATTCCCATCAAAACCATTATACAATTCAGAAAGTCCGTCTATTTCAGTTGTTTCTATACAACGACTAAAATAAGTTTGACTCACAGTATGATCAATGGCAAATAGTTCATCAATATGCGATAATTGTGAAAAATAATTCACCAGCATTTGTTCAAAAAATAAAAGATAAGCTTTGAGTTGTTTGGCTTGTGCTTTTCTTTCTTCAGTTGCTGTGGCGGGTAGTCCTGCATAGCCAGTGCCATAGTTCAGCGGCAAAGAATACTGCACCGGATAATAGATTTCCAAATCAAAATGATTGCCATGAGGCACCGGCAAATCATTATCAATTACTGCATATTTTGGTTGCATATTTCTTCCTTTGAAAATCTGAATGGCATTGGAGATTGTATCTAACAACTCGTTTCTATCAGCTAAAAAAGGGAGACCATTTTTAAATACCAATGTCTTATTTGCATCAAGGTATAAGCGAGGTAGATGATTGGGTGAGATGTTCATTTTCCAAGATTCTGTTTCCACCAATCTTCCATCATCATCATATCTTACAAATACAAAATTCTTTATAGCAATCACACCCGGTATATCCATTAGAATATTGATAACATCCGAGCTGCGCAACTCTGTACGCAATGCTGCCGCCAACAATTCATCATTCTTTATAAACCCATTTTTTAATGGTGGGCCTTCAAATATTTCATCCACGGGTATATGTTCATCCATGAGTTGCTGCAGAGAATAAAACTGTATATCCGGACTGAAATATTGATCAATTTTATAGTATGCCTCACCGAGTATTGCTTCTATATCTGCTGAGGGTTCCACATCCATATCCATACATATAGCAATGTCTTCCACTTCAATGGCTTTCACTGTACAAAAATCTTCACATAGATTTCTATGGCTGTGCAAAGCGGATTTTGTGAGGGCTATAATGCGGTCTACTTCTAAAATCTTTGTGTGGTATTTTGATAGAATGCCGGAGCTTGTTTTGTCTTGAATAGCCAGTTTAATATCGGCTAATTGAAGTGCTCTTCTTTCTTCGGTAGATCTGCACCAAATATTTATAGCGGTATCTTCAAACACAATGATTTCAGTGGCAGGATTTTGCTTATCTGGTTTAAAAGTAACTGTGATGGTAGCATAGAGTGGCTTGCGCAAAGCGTTGTCCAATATAGATTCTGGGATGATGGGAATATCAGAATTGTCCCCTTTATTTCCCGAAATAAAATCAACTTGCACATTTGAAATTTCACTTTCGGGAAGTCGAAACGATTTGTATTTATTCTTATTGGTTTCCAATTTGGCCCATGATGGAAGCCTTAATTCAAGTGTGGCCGTAGCAATATTTAATCCACTTGAAAAGCTGAAATTGTATTTTATTTTTCCACTATTTAGGTTGCCGCATTTATCATCATCTTCAAATTCAACCAATACATCATAAAGACCTTTTATAACGATTTCGTGATGTGTGTCTTCATATTGTAAACTACTTTTTTCACAATTTGCATAGAGATAAATATCATCACAAGGGCAATGTTTACAATAGAGCCAGCCATTTTTTACGCCATCAATATTGATGAGGAGTTTTCTGAAATCACTTGTAGTTAAAGGATTAATGGTCAGTATATTTCTTGCTGTAAAAAATGCCTGCCTTTTGTCAGCAGCATATTGTCCTTCTACATCTGGTAATTCAGGTGTCAGCAATGCCAGCAAGTCTTTAATATCAAGCGAAGTGCGATAGCCAAGATCCGTTATGGCGTAGCACAATGCTTCCAGCATGGTAATGCCAGGATCATGAATATTATAATCAGTCCAAATTTTGCTACCTAAGTCCTGTATATATTCAAGTCCTTTTTGCCGTAAAAAATTATAGTCAACACTTTGCGGCAATGAAGGCTTTTTTTGTATGGTAATGCTTCCTGGCATGATGCCTGAAATTTTATTTATTAATGTTTCTTTTAATATTCTTTTTTTCACAAGCAATGAGGTCTGAATCAACTGATGCATCGATGGGATGAATGATGTGTTTTGATACAGGTGCCGATACAAGAATGCTTCTGCCGGTAGATGCTTCTACTACATCAATATCTCCACTTTCTAAAATGAGATCATCCACTTTTACATACATTTTTACCTCGGTGATATAATCCACATAGTATCTTTCTTCTATAAAATTGATCAATACAGACTTGTATATCTTTCCGCCAAAGTCAATAGTATTAGTGCCTCCAAATGCCCATGGAGAAAGGAACTGCGTAATTTCTTCTTTTAGCTTTTTTGAGTAGAAATTAAAATCTTTGTATTGGCTGTAGAGCTTTAATGAAAACTCCATTCGCACTGTTTCAAACTGTGGCTGACATGCTTTCAAATTGACAAAACATGAGATGCGGCTGCGCAAATAATTTTCAATATTTGTCAATGTGCTTTGTTGTGTATATGGCTTCAATGGATCTGCATCATTCCGATTAATGAGTGAAGGAATGGTGATGATACTTACGTAGCCCGGTTTTACTTCATTATATATGCCATCATCCACTTGAGTATGGTTGAGGCATTTCACTTTATAAATTTCAGGAAATGCTTCCAATATGATATGCTCATAATCCCATACGTTGATGGCCCTTCCTTTATGCCTCAAACTTTCACTTACACGTATATAAAAATGCTCGTCACTTTCTTTTCCCTTGCCACCAAATGATGGGAATGGTTGATTAATTTTTTTTATAGCTGCATCAGGATTTTTCAGTTTTGATATGGTTGATGCGGGCAAAGCTTTATTCAGAAAATCATCTGCATTTTTATTGTCCACAAATGTGGCTACTGCAGCCTGGGCTTTTACTGCAATAAGTTTACACACGGCTTCGGCAGCTTCTACAACAGCAGCTTTTATCCATATATAACCTGATGGCAATACAGTATTTGTTGTGGTGGCCTTTTTTGGTATGGGGAAAGATATAATGCCACTTTGGACTAATTGCAAAGTATTATCGCCTATTTCTTCCTCTTTATATTCATTCCATTCATTATTGCTTAGCCAGCTCCATTGTATATGCTTATTTGGTTTTGAAACTGTCGGATTTGTTGTTCCCTCCATTACCTGAAAAAGAATATTTACTGCATCTCCCGGATTTAAGTTTTCAATACCGATATATAATTCACCAATATGATTTTGTACTAAACCATCTGATTGGTGTTTGAATTGTGGCAATAAAAAAACATCATGCGTTGGTTGCAAAAATTTGTGTTGTTCAGCTTCACCAAAAGGGTAGATATGGAATAATTGTATGTCACGATTAATGAAGCTATTTGTATCTAATACATTTACAACTGAATAAGCGGAATAAGCGGCATACAAAGATTGTAGTAAGGGTGTATAAGGTTCTACCGGGGGCTCTTTATCAGCAGGATTTAATGTTTTTAAGGATTTTTCAATTAGGTAATTTGCGTAGTCCTTAATATATTCTTTATGACCAAAAGATTGAGTAAGTTGTAAAGCAATAAAGCCATTGTTAGTTCCAGTATTGTAATCGATATATGGATTGGAATAAAATGTAATAGAATTGTTTAGCGCTGATCCTGAAACGGAGACTTGCTTTGTGGAAGAATTGGCAAAAATTTCATCGTAACTTTTTAAAGTATTCCAAACTCCCGATTCAAGATTTTTAATGGAGATGTTTGGCCATTGGCCATCAGGAAGATTGGCATAACTAATATCTACACTTTCTGTTGGCTTATCTTTCCATTCTAAATTTAATCTAATATCTATATTCTTTTTTGAAAATAACTCTTTGCTGCCAATTACTAACCTGTTTCCAGTGCTTGGTTGTGGTCCAAATGGCATAAATGGCTTTGATGCATCCAAAGCACCAAAATCGTTTGACAATAAAAGATTCTTCAATCCATTTTGGCTAAAGCTTCCAGCCATTCCTACTTCTACTCGTATTTCGGTTTTTGTAATGGTGATGTCCTTTAAAGCATCGTATTCATAAACTAATGCATCATCATTTAATACATAAATTTTTAGCAAGGGCAATGCAAGATTGTAATTGCCACCATGTATTTTTTGATTGTAATTTGTAATGGCAGCTGCTGAGCCAGGTATAGTGAAAGCTATTTCAGAGCAGGCAGTAATATTATCTGATAATTTTGTTTACAATAATATTCTTACCCCTACCAACAAACGCATCATATTAAATTATTTCTCCAATTAGGTGGCCAAAAATGCCATAAAACACCCAAAAATTACCACTTTGTGGTATTGTTTGGATGAAAAAACTACCTTCTCTTTGTATCATATCAATTAAGACCCTCTACAAACTAAATATATGTATGGGCCCGTATTTTTAACCGGCACAGCCTGAAAACTCGAGAAACAACTTAGTAGATTTTTCTCATGCTTGAACACAACCTGTCCCGGTTCCCCGGGATGGGTTTTTTTAATTTTGGCAGCTAACTAAGAAAATTATCAAAAAATACTAAAATAATTAGTGTTGATAAAATAAAACTATTATCTTTGGTTCGGCAATTACATTTACAATACAAAATCAGATACATCACTTATAAAAACAAAACACATGAGCAACACAGACAAAATGGAAAAAACAGAAAAATTTAAGGCGCTGAAATTAACGATGGACAAGATCGATAAAGATTTTGGCAAAGGATCGGTAATGATGATGAATGAGAGGACGGACATGGAAATAGAAGCTATATCTACCGGTTCAATTGGTTTGGATGTAGCTTTAGGTATTGGTGGTTTGCCAAAAGGAAGGGTGGTTGAAATTTATGGACCAGAATCAAGCGGTAAGACCACTTTAGCTATTCATGTAATTGCCGAAGCACAAAAGAAAGGTGGTATGTGTGCTTTTATTGACGCCGAACACGCTTTTGACAGTGTGTATGCAAAAAAATTAGGAGTAGATATTGATAATTTATTAATCTCACAACCTGATTATGGTGAACAGGCCCTGGAAATTGCCGATCGCCTGATTCTTTCAGGTGCATTAGATGTAGTAGTAATTGATTCTGTTGCTGCATTGGTTCCTAAAAGTGAACTGGAAGGAGAAATGGG
The DNA here is from genome assembly GCA_937892395.1 of uncultured Parafilimonas sp. Lineage (GTDB taxonomy): Bacteria > Bacteroidota > Bacteroidia > Chitinophagales > Chitinophagaceae > CALAGJ01. The sequence continues at coordinate 662 of CALAGJ010000075.1, read as the reverse complement.
TGACAGTAAAATGGGCTTACAGGCCAGGTTAATGAGCCAGGCATTAAGAAAACTCACTGCTACTATTAATAAAACAAACAGTTGCTGCATATTTATTAATCAGTTACGGGAAAAAATAGGAGTAATGTTTGGTAACCCCGAAACTACAACCGGTGGTAATGCTTTAAAATTCTATGCCTCTGTTCGTTTAGATATTCGTCGTATGACACAGATAAAAGATGGGGATGAAGCAATTGGTAATCATGTAAAAGTAAAAGTGGTAAAAAATAAAGTGGCACCGCCTTTCCGCCAGGCAGAATTTGATATTATTTACGGTGAGGGCATTTCTAAGGTGGGTGAAATTATTGATATGGGAGTTGAACTGGGAATTGTTCAAAAAAGCGGCAGCTGGTTTAGTTATAATGGTGATAAATTAGGCCAGGGAAGAGATTCGGTAAAACAATTAATGCTTGATAATCCTGAAATGGCGAATGAAATTGAAAATAAAATAAGGGAAAAAGTAAAAGAAATGCAAGCGGTGTAAATACGCTTTGAATATTATTTATTAGGGGTTAGTAAATACCAGGTCATTATGTGTAAAAGCATAATGACTTTTTTATTCCTCTTACTTTTGTACAATACATGATGAAAGAAAACAAAAATATCGTTGCACATACAGCATT
>CALAGJ010000074.1 GCA_937892395.1 uncultured Parafilimonas sp. | reverse complement strand
TGGTGCATGGGCCCCGTTTGGCGGGGCCCAATTTTTTTAGTGATTTGTTTCAGTGCTACCATATGAGTATTAACAAAAAAAAAGTAATTAATTTTTAAACCGGGAATGATATTTGAACTCTATGGATACATTAAACAAAAAGTAAAAAAATGAGAAAATTTATTCTTACAGTAGTTGCCATTCTGAGTATTGCATCTGTAACATTTGCACAAAGTGCAGACAAGGGTTCTGGAAAGCGTGATGAAAAAAAGGAGTGGGGCAAGCAGGAAGGTATGGAAAATAAAGAAGCCATCATGCGCCGTCTTAATTTAACGGATGATCAGAAAACAAAAATTATGGACATCGTAAAAAAAGGTAAAGAGCGTAGAACTGCTATTAATACTGATACAAAGCTTACACAGCAGCAAAAGAATCAGCAATTAGATGCCTTGCGTGATGAAGGTCGTACAAAAGTAAAAGCAATATTAACAGCAGAACAACAAAAAGAGTACGTTAAAATGAAGAAAGAAGCACGTAGAAGATATTCTCAAGACAAGAAAGGCAGTAATGGTACTCCAATTAAGGAACCTGGAGATGTGTTACTATCAGATGAATAGAATTAATGATTAGAATTAAATATTGAAAGAGGCTAAATGCCTCTTTTTTTTTGCTTGGATAAAATCAGTAATTTGAAATATATTTTTTTTGACTGCTAAATGGTTATACTCTACATTGCCCCTTTCAAAAAATATCTATGCCTCAATCACTTTTTAGAAAAAAATCACTTACCACTATTCAGCAGGATTATGAGAAAGGACTTGGAGATGGACATGGTGTTCATCTCAATAAAGTATTAAAAGTTAGAGACCTTACTTTTATGGGAGTGGCTGCTGTAATAGGAGCAGGCATTTTTAGCACCATAGGTTCAGCAGCTTTCAACGGAGGCCCGGGTGTTATATTTCTATTTTTGATGACTGCCATTACTTGCGGATTTACAGCTCTCTGTTATGCAGAATTTGCAGCCCGTGTGCCGGTGGCCGGCAGTGCTTATACTTATTCGTATGTTTCATTTGGAGAAATTGTAGCCTGGATAATTGGTTGGGCTTTGATACTTGAATATGGAATAGGAAATGTAGTAGTTGCCATCTCCTGGAGTGCCTATTTTAATAATATTCTGAAAGCCATAAATATTAATCTCCCTGAATTTTTGACTACAGGTTATCAAACAGCACATATAGCCTATGACAATGCAGTGGCTGCGGGTACAGATGTAAGTCAGATGCTCTATACAAATGCACCTACATTTTTAGGTTTAAAAATAATCATAAATCTTCCTGCATTTATTATCGTTGCCCTCATTACATGTCTTGCCTATGTGGGTATAAATGAAAGTAGGAAAAGTGCAAATTTTATGGTGATGCTCAAATTAGCCATTCTGGTTTTTGTAGCTGTACTAGGTTTCTGGTATATATTTAGCAATGGCACTACTGAGAATTGGAGTCCATTTTTACCGAATGGTATGACAGGGGTATTGAAAGGAGTATCTGCCGTATTTTTTGCCTATATTGGATTTGATGCCATAAGCACAACTGCGGAAGAATGCAGTAATCCTCAGCGGGATATGCCACGTGGCATGATTTATTCTTTACTGATATGTACGGTTGTATATGTAATAACCACTTTAGTTATAACGGGTATGGTTAACTATAGTGAGTTTGAAGGAGTAGCTGATCCACTGGCTTACGTTTTTGAAAAAATTGATATGCAAAAAGCTGGTTTTGTGGTATCAGTAAGTGCTGTAGTAGCTGCTACAAGTGTTCTGCTTGTATTTCAAATTGGACAACCCCGTATATGGATGAGTATGAGCCGTGATGGATTATTGCCAAAACGATTTTCTACTGTCCATCATCGTTTTCATACACCCTCATTCGCTACTATCATCACAGGTTTATTGGTGGGTTTGCCAGTGTTGATTATAGATGATAAACTGATGACAGATCTTACCAGTATTGGTACTTTGTTTGCATTCGTATTGGTATGTGGTGGGGTATTATTTTTGCCCAAAGCAGAAAAACAACCCGGTAAGTTTAGTCTTCCCTATGTCAATGGAAAATATGTTATTCCTGCCTTGGTTACCATTTTAATTATTGGATTTAGACAAAGAATTGGTGATGCATTTTCAAATATTAATTCAGAAAGTTATCAGGAAATATTGTTTTTGATATTCGTCACATTTGCCATAGTGCTAAGCATTTTATCCTATATCAAAAATTTTTCATTGATACCGATTCTTGGGGTGCTTTGCTGTATGTATTTGATGATAGAAATACCTGCTAAAAGTTGGTTGGTATTTTTTGGATGGATGGCTGTAGGTCTTACTATTTATATGTTATACGGAAGACTGAAAAGTAAACTTGCTTCTCGTTAAATTCTTTTTGGACAAGGGCAGCACAAGCAAAATACAAGGTAATCAAAATATGCTATACGCATAAGAAAGAAGTCTGCTACTAAAAAAGCGATCAAACAATATTTACCACCCCTACAAGTTTGGCACCGGCATAAGCAAAGAGCCAATTGTGAAAACAGGATCAAAGAATTAAAATATAATTTTGGAGCAGACAATTTTAATCTTCAAAGTTTTGATGCCACCGAAGCTGCGCTCAAGTGGGTCATGATGGCCTACGATATAATAAGCCTGTTGCGGAAGGTTGTTTTAAACACCAAGGTTGAGCAGCGTATGAAAACACTTCGATACAAAGTATTTGCAATAGGTGGATATATCGGAAAAATGGAAATCAAAAGATATTGAAACGCTCACTTGCTATGAAGTGAAGAGAATGGTTTACAGGACTATGAAATTGTAATAAAACTTTCCAATTAATTACCCTAATTGAAAAAGTCTAATGACTTTTTTGGGTTTGGTTTATTGATAATTTGAATAATGAAAAAAAGTGAAATAAGCGTTGTTACAATTCGATTTGATTGGTACGCTCTTGCTATCCACATTTTGTAAAAATAAAGAGGAATGAATAAAGTAAGACTAAACTCATTTATGTAGAAATTATTTGAAAAGTATGTACAACGGAAACTCAAAATTCTATGTATGCTACCAATTGTATATTTCAAAAAAAATGCTCCTTTTGAGGGAGCATTTCATATTAATGTTTATCAGATAATGGAGGAAATTCGGGACAAAAAATGAATGGGCTTTGGTTGATGCTTTTAATATTATCTCTAAATAAAATACCATTTGGACGAATAAGAAAAGGTGTTGCTCCTGTTGCATAATTTGAGTGTAGGCCCCATTGTCTATAAGGACGAACGCTTTGAAATTCATCTCTATCGCCACTGTACCACACTACAAAAGGCATACCCTGTAATGCACAAGTCAATTCAGAAACAATATCATCCGAAGGAGTAATCTGTCCTGCTTCGTTACATATCAAATCTTTTCCACCTACCACGGTAGAATCAGAAAAAAAAGCAAAAACTTCTTCTAAACTGCCTCTGGACATGTGTGCAGTATCCACGCCTGTAACTGGATATTCCTTATACCAATCAATCAATTTAGCGGGTTCATACCAATGTATATTCATATAATCCATTGGAATATTTCTATAAGCATTCAAATAATAGAGGGCTCTTTCTTTTTTTTCAGTATAAAAACTGTTGGACAGAAAGGGAATTGATTCGGCGGGGAAAGAATTATTAATAAAAGTGGTGGCCCTGACTGTATCTTTTTTTACACTTAAAAAATAATCCCATGTTGAAAGGATGACACCTAAATTAGTGATGGCTCCATTACAAACTTTTAGATTGTTTCTATGCCCTTCTTCAACTACATAAGAGAGCATTTCGAGAAATTTATCTTGATCCGCTGTAGATTCAATTAAATGAAACTGCACATTATTTTCTTCATTTTCTACAACTAAGAGTGCGGGTTTTAAATAGTCCGGCGAGGTAAGTGTATCAATGAGATCATTTATAAAGGATTTGTATTCTGCGGTTGCACCAGGAAATGGTTCTGGGCCAGGTACGCCTGTTACCCATAGCACATTTAATAGTATTCCAATAGAAGGAGTACTTTTTGTGTATGTATTGTATTCATCAAGAAACTTTTGACGTTTATCATCATCATACCAATCGCCATTATTGACATTAATACGAGCATAAGCTGCACCCAGATCTTGCACCAATTGTACTGCCTTATCAGGATCAAGGTTATATCCATTTGTTTGGCTTACCAATATTCCATAAGGATTTGGTCTTGGCAAAAGAATTTGGTTACGGCTTTCAGTTTGGCTATAAACAAACTGAAAATTTAAACATAGAATTACTGCTGTTAATATGCTAATTTGTTTCATTGGTTTTGTTTTAAATTATTGCTTAATCCATTTTTCTACAAAATGCTCTCCTGTATTTGTGATAGATTCTATATAATAAACTCCAGCCTGCATGTCTTTTACATTTATTCTGAATGTATTTTCCCCCAAATCTTCTGCTGGAGCATTAACTACTATACCCATGCTGTTAAGTACTTGTATATGACTTGTAGTTTTTTTACATTTTATGATGATAAAATTAGAGGCAGGGTTTGGGGTTATACTAAGAATTAACTCAGCACTTTTTAATGATTCTGACTTTACAGTTCGTGGTAAATTGTTGCCAGCTTTTACTATCCAAAAATCATAACCACCATTAGCTTTTTGCGATTTATCTCCGGAAATATTACTTCTAGATATTCCACCAAGAATATAACCACCATCATTTGTTTCTTGGAATGACTGCAAGTAATCATTTTCTGCACCACCAAAACTTACATCCCACACTTTATCGCCGGCAGCATCAATTTTTAGTAACCAATAATCACTTTGACCTTTACTTATTTGACTTTTATCACCATCAGCTCCTGATACAGATTCACCTCCAACTAATACACTCCCGTCAGAGGCTATTTGCATGCAGTTTAGAACATCAAATTCTTTTCCTCCAAATCTTCTATCCCAAATTTTATTGCCATTGCTATTCATTTTCACAACCCAGAAATCGTACTTGCCTCTTGAACTTTGACTTTTATCACCAGATGCTTTTGATCTTGAATCTCCGCCTAAATAAATATCACCTGTGGTTGACTGAGTCATATCATAAAGATGCTCATAGTCTAAGCCTCCAAATCTCTTATCCCATAACTTATTTCCATTACCATCTGTTTTCACAACCCAATAATCACAGTTGCCTTGTCCAGCTTCTGTTTTATCTCCACTTATGCCATAGTAAGAATAGCCAGCTAGTATATAACCTCCACCAACAGCTTCTTTTACTTTATAAAGTTCATCGTAATCAACACCGCCAAATCTTTTATCCCAAAGTTTATCTCCATTAGCGTTGATTTTTAGAATCCAATAATCAGACTTTCCGCGACTTGTGTCCGAAATATTTCCATTGTTGTCCGACCAAGTATAACCACCCAGAATAAAACCACCATCACTTGTAAGGTCTATAGATGTTAGGTTATCTATACTTATACCACCAAATCTTTTGTCCCAAAGTTTTTCACCTTTTTTGTTTATTCTTAAAATCCAAAAGTCTGTTTCACCCCAGCTATTCTGAGATATTACAGGACTTTTACCCGAAGCCGAACTTCCTCCAATAATGAAGCCTCCATCAGCTAAAGGGAGCATAGATGTGAGTACATCATCTTTATCACCTCCAAAACTGCGTTGCCATTGAAGTGAGCCTTGTGCATTTAATTTTTGGACAACAAAGTCATATCCACCTTTATTGTTACTGTTTGATTTAGTAGAACCTGCAATAATGTAGCCTCCATCAGATATCTGAAACACAACTTTTAGCTCTTCATCTTTTTTACCGCCATAAGTTTTGTCCCATTCCTTTCCCGGTATTTGTGCTGATACGCAAATATTTAAAAAGATTGAAATTGAAATTGAAAGGCATTTGAAAAATTTCATAGTAGTTTAACTTTAAGTTTTATGGAAAATACTTCTGGTTATATATTGGTGTTGTTTCGCAACGAATATATATTCAATAAATCTACAAGTAAAATAATTTTTATTTATTCTCTTATAAAAATAGAAAAGTGGGAGATAGAGTCACCAATCATCCTCGTTGGTCTATCTGTAGAAATCTAAAAAAGATTATGACATATAATTTACAAAATACCAAACAAATTATTAATCAAACTAAAGATGACATTACCCAAAATAAAACAAATTAAAAAACAATTGTGGGAATGCGCCAATGGCAATAATAATTATGGCTATTGATATAAGTAAGTACTTGAATATGGGACTTATTGCTGCTACAACAGGTTCGCCATTTTTAAAATACATGGCTTGTATTAATCTGAAATAATAATATACACTGATAGCTGCAAACACTACTGCGGCCACTACTAACCAAGTATATGTGCCTGTTCTTATAACAGATGCTAGCATATAATACTTTGCTAAGAATCCGGCAGTAAGTGGTATTCCGGCAAGGCTCAATAAAAAAATAGTATTTGTAGCAGCTAAAGCTGGATGTGTTTTTGCCAATCCATTGTATCCATCAAAACTATAATCTTTCATTTTCGTCATGATAGCAAATATGCCAATAGTGCTCAAGCTGTAGGCCACTGCATAAAGCATCAAACCCTGGCGTGCCAGATCATTCATAGCAAATAATGAAAATAGCATAAATCCTGCTTGCGCAATGCTGGAATAGGACAACATTCTTTTGACACTTTGCTGAAAAACCGCAGTGATATTTCCAAAAAATAATGTAGCAATAATAATAAATGATATAATCAATTTCCAATCCACAGAAGTAGCAGTTTGTGCCATGCGTACTTCTACCAAACGAAAGAATGCATAAAAGCCAGCAGCCTTTACAATTGTGGCCATAAATGAAGTAAATACGGAGGGAGCACCATCATATACATCTGGCGTCCAAAAATGAAAAGGGGCGGCAGATACTTTAAAACACATACTTGCAAATAAAAACAAGAGGCCTGTTATTTCTAAAAAGCTAGTACCGTTATAAAATCCGGGCACAGCAGAGCCTGCTCTTTTTATATCAATTGCAAAACTTCCTGTACCTCCATAAATCAAAGCAATACCCATCAGCATAATACCAGTACTAAAAGCACCCATTAAAAAATATTTTAAACTGGCTTCATTACTTTTCAAATTCCGCTTATCCGCTCCAGTAAGAATATAAAGAGGTATAGACATTATTTCAATTCCAAGAAAAAGCATCAACATGTTATTATAAAACATAAGTATGCTTACTCCACTCATTACGAAAAATATAAGAGAAAAATATTCTGCCGGATAAGCACCTTGTTTGGTCACTTCATCCCCACTGATTATTACATATATCAATGTAGCCGCTATTAAAATTGCATTAAAAAAATAACTGATGTGAGTATAAACAAACATGCCACTTGCAGGTATCTGGAACAGTCCATTTCCATTCATATCTGCCCAATTGGCAACCCACGTAAGTAGCAGACCAGTAGCAGCAATGAAGCGAAAATAATTTTTATTGCCAATCCATACACTTCCAAACATCATCAAGATGCCACATGCTGCTGATACTATTATTGAATTCATAATCTCTTCGCCTTTTATTGTTTAGCGGTTACTGTTGTAAATAAATTAGTTACAGTATCTGCTGTAAAATCTATCATAGGTTGTGGATAAAAACCGAACAACAGAATGACAGCAGCAATGATTAACAGTGGTAATTTAATTTCCAAACCTGCATCACTCACCAAAGAAGTAGCAGGCTTTTCCTCTCCATAAAAAATATTTTGTACCATCCATAAAGTATATACTGCTGCCAGAATGATACTCACACCAGCCAGAGCTGCTATCCAAACATTATATCTAAATAAACCGTTGAACATAAGGAATTCTCCAGCAAACGCATTGGTGAGCGGTATAGCAATATTAGCTAAAGCCATTATTACAAAAAGGATTGCAAGTGTGGGAGCCTTTTTGGCAAGGCCGCCCAATTCACTCATTTTGCGGGTGCCTGTACTTTGTTCAATTGCATAAGCTACAATCCATAATCCAATAACATTTACACCGTGATTAAACAGTTGAATCATAACACCCTGCATACCACTACTTTGATGGGAAAAGATGGCTGCACACATTAAACCAATATGTGCAATGGAGGAGTAGGCAATCAATCGCTTAATATCATCCTGTTTTATAGCAATCAATGAGGCATATATCATTCCCACTATACTTATAATGATGATGGCATTTGAAAAATAAATTGAAGCATCAGGCGTCAATGGCAATAGCCATCTAATGACGGCAAACAAACCCATTTTTACCATTACACCACTCAGCAACATAGTTACCCCCGTTGGTGCTTGTTCATAAGTATCTGGCTGCCACGTGTGAAAAGGAAATATTGGCATTTTTATAGCAAATGCAATAAAGAACATCCAGAATACAAATGATTGCTCTGTATTGGATAGTTTAACTTGTTTCAAACTTTCCCATGCAAATGAGTGATCGCCACTTTTAAAATAGATGGTCAATATGCCAATTAATAGTAGAAGGGAACCTAAAAATGTATAGACAAAAAATTTGAAAATAATTTTTATTCTTTTTTCGCCTCCGGCAAATGAGCACAAAAAATAAGCTGGAATCAATGCCAATTCCCAAAAGAAATAAAATAGTAAACAATCCATCGATACAAACACCCCCATGAGGCCTGCTTGTGTAAGCAACATCAATCCATGATAATTTTTTTGAGCAGATTCTGTCTGTTTCCAAGTAGCCGAAAAAATGAGGGGAAGAGCAATAGCACTAAGCAAACACAACATGCTACTCATACCATCTAATTGTAAAGTAATACGGCTACCTAAGTCTGGCATCCAATTACTATCAAAACTAAGCAAATCTGTATCGGTAGTATATGTACCGATTAATGAAATAGTAAGTGTAGCAATAGCTCCAATCATACCAATCCATTTTGCATTGCTTCCATTCAAAAACAATGATATTATACCAGTACAAATAGGGATAAAAATCAGTAATAGGGCAATCATTAAAATATTTTATTAAAAAAGCTAACAATAATGGTTTGATTCCAGAACAACATAAATAGAATACACAACGATACAACCATCATTAAGATGTAACTACCCGTTTTCCCACTTTGCAACAATCTTAGTTTTCGGGATGTATATTGTACCAAACTGCCTATACCATTCACTATTCCATCAATTCCAGATTTTTCTATAATATTTTTGAAAAAAGTGCCGATGGCAAGAATTGGTTTTGCAAAAATCAAATCATACAATTCATCTATATACCATTTTTCGGCAAGCACTTTTTTAAAACCGGTATATACACCACTTATTCCATCTTTTGTAAATGCTTTTACAATCATAAACCAAACAAGGGCAAGACCAATGGACGTGCCTATTAAGAGATAGTATTCTTTTGTAGTAGCAGATACACTGTCATGCTTAATGGCGGGAATGCCTGCACTGCTCAAAAATTCATTGAGGTAGTCGTGACCACCAAATGCATGTGGCAATTGAATCAGTCCTCCAAATATGGATAATAGGGCAAGTACAATTAATGGCAAAGTCATAGGCGTAGGAGACTCATGTACATGATGCGCTTGCTCATGTGCGCCCCTGAAATTTCCAAAAAATACCAATACCAAAAGTCTAAACATGTATATAACAGTGAGTACAGCAGTGGCAGATGCTATCCAAAACATAAGTGGGCTGTGCTCATATACTGCCAACAAAATTTCATCCTTAGATATAAAACCAGAAGTGAATGGGAATCCTGCAATAGCAAGCACTCCAGCTAAAAAGGTAAAATAAGTTATGGGTATTTTCTTCCTCAAACCACCCATTTTCATAATGTCCTGCTCACCACCCATGGCATGTATCACAGACCCTGCACCCAAAAATAATAAAGCCTTGAAAAAAGCATGAGTCATTACATGAAATACGCCGGTAGTATATGCACCAACACCAAGAGCCAAAAACATAAAACCCAATTGACTTACTGTAGAATAAGCCAATACTTTTTTAATATCATTTTGATACAGTGCAATAGTAGCAGATAACACAGCTGTGGCTAAACCAACTACTGCAATCACATTCATGGTAATTTCGCTCATGCTAAATAAGGCATGACTACGTGCTATCATATAAACACCAGCGGTAACCATTGTGGCAGCATGTATCAATGCAGATACCGGTGTGGGACCGGCCATTGCATCTGGCAGCCAAGTATATAATGGTATCTGTGCGCTCTTGCCCATGGCACCTACAAAGAGCAGCATGGTGATTCCTGTAATATCAGTGGTAGATAAATCTTTTAAATGAGCAAATACTGTATCATAATCTGTAGATCCTGTTTTTTGAAGCATCCAAAATATGGCCAGCAAAAATCCAAGATCGCCAATGCGATTCATAACAAATGCTTTTCGTGCAGCATAGTTATAGTTGTCATTATGAAACCAATATCCTATCAATAAATAAGAACAAAGCCCTACACCTTCCCAACCCATAAACATCACCACAAAATTTCCCCCCATGACCAAGAGTAACATGGAGAATACAAAAAGATTGAGGTAAGCAAAGTACCGAGCAAAATGTGGTGCTGCCTCCTCATGCATGTACGATGTTGAATAAAGATGTATGAGAAAACCTATGCCCGTGATATTCAAGAGGAATAATGCATTGAGTGCATCTGTTTTAAAAACGAAATCTATATCAAAAGCAGTAGTATGTAAAAATGTAAATAATGGTTCTACAACAGTACTGGTATCTTTAATATGTATAAATATGATGATGCTTAGGATAAAGGAAATTAAAACAGCACCGCTGCCAATAATGCCGGACATTCCCTTACTCAATTGATTGCGAAATAATCCGTTGAGCAGGAAGCCTAGCAAGGGAAAAAGGGGAATCAGGTATGCTATATTCATTTAATGATTCGTATTAAAAATTCGTTTGTAAATAGGATTTTACTTTTTGATCAATGCTTTCAAACCGATGCAATTAATTTTTAAGTCTGTTTAAGAAATTGATATCTACAGAATGTACATTTCTATACATCATCACAATAATGGCAAGCCCTACACTTACTTCAGCAGCAGCCACTACCATTATAAAAAAAACAAATAGTTGTGCATCAGTACCAACAGCCGTTTTAGCGTCGTCAGTTAATGCAGCAGCGTAATGCATTTTTGAAAATGCTACCATTAAAAGATTTACTGCATTAAGCATAAGCTCAATACACATAAAAACGATTATGGCATTGCGCCTTATCAATACACCAATCACTCCTATGCTAAAGAGTATTGCTGCTAAAAAAATATAATATTGAATGGGCATGGCCGATTTTCACTTTTAGTTTTTTTGAATGAATAAACAAAATGCATGTACTCTGTATCTTATCTACTGTTTATTATTATTCCTTTTTACCAATTACAACAGCTCCCACCATTGCACTTAGAAATAGAATACTACTTATTTCAAAAGGTATGGCATAGCTAGTAAACAACACCTTACCTAAGTTTTGTATCAAACCAATATCTCCGGTACTCATCAATGCCTTTTTGTCGTTCATATCCACTGCACTGCGTACGGTTGATATTATGACTGTTAATAATAACCCTCCAGACACAACACCTGCAAGCCTTACCCATAAAGTACGACGAGGTTCTGAAATTGTATTAAGATTCATCAGCATAATCACAAATAAGAATAAGACCATGATAGCACCTGCATATACAATCATATTTACTATGGCCAAAAATTGGGCATTGAGTAAAATATAATGATTGGTTATACAAAAGAAAACAACAATAAGCCACAGCACACTATACACAGGATTTTTGCTGAGTAAAACCATGAGTGCACTAAAGATGGCAATGCCACTTATAATCCAGAATAATATTTCGGTTGGTTCCATGCTTTTTATGCAATTAGTTTGAAGTATTTCCTCTTGCTTCTGCCAGTTTGCTGGCTTCTGATTTTGGATTTGGTATTAATAATTCTTCTTTACCATATATAAATCCTTTGCGTGTATAATTGGATGGTGCAAAGGTTTCGCTGAGATAGATAGCATCTTTTGGGCAAGCCTCTTCGCACAGCCCACAAAAAATGCATCTGAGCATATTGATTTCATATTTGGCTGCATATTTTTCTTCCCTGTACAAGTGCTCTTCTCCCGGTTCTCTTTCGGCAGCTTCCATAGTTATGGCTTCTGCTGGGCAGGCTACTGCACATAGGCCACAAGCTGTGCACCGCTCTTTGCCTTCTTCATCTCTGTTAAGTACATGCAAACCTCTAAATACAGGGCTGAATGGACGTGTTTGCTCCGGATAATTTATAGTTGCTTTCTTTTTGAAGATATGACTAAATGTTATCATCATACCCTTTATTACATTCCATAAATAAAGCCGCTCAATGAATGTCATTGGTTTACGGTCTACAGAAGCGGAACGGTTTGTTAATGCCTGCATAATTTTATAATGCTTTTGCAAATGTATTTTTATACCTTATTGATACCAAGTTTCTACTTTCAATTTTATACTATCCTTTCATTTGCCAGAGTATAACCGCACCAGTTACTAACATATTTGCTAATGCAAGTGGTATTAATTTTTTCCAGCCTAAATCCATTAATTGATCATAGCGGAAGCGAGGTAGAGTCCACCTTATCCACATAAATATAAAAATGAAAATAAAAATTTTTGTCATAAATGCTCCAAGGCCCAATATAGCTGCAAGGTTTGGTGATAGTGTTTTTTCATCCAGAAAAGGAATATCATAACCTCCAAAAAACAGGGTAGCCATTATGGCACTGCTAATAAACATATTAATGTACTCTGCAAAGAGGAAAAAACCAAGCTTCATAGAAGAATACTCCTGATGATAGCCCATGTTTAATTCATTTTCGGCCTCCGGCAAATCGAATGGAGCACGATTGCACTCAGCTAAGGCACAAATAAAAAATATTAAAAATCCAAGGGGTTGATAAGCAATATTCCAAAGACTACCAACTGCCATTTGTTGATCAACAATGGAGCGTAAACTTAGATTGCCCGTCATCATGAGTAATGCTATTAAACTAAGTCCCATTGCCAATTCATAACTGATGACCTGACTGGCACCACGTAGCGCAGCCAGCAGTGAAAATTTATTGTTAGAAGACCATCCTCCAATCATGATTCCATATACACCCAAACTTACGATGGCAAATACATACAGCATGCCTATATTGATATCTGCTATTTGAAGGGAAATGGATGTTTCGCCAAACTCAAGTTTATTTCCCCAAGGTATGACAGCACAAGTCATCATAGCCGTAAGCATAGCCAATGATGGGCCTAAAATGAATAAAAATTTACTAGAACTATTTGGTATAATTTCTTCTTTGAAAAATAATTTTAATCCATCAGCCAAGGGCTGAAGAATACCAAAAGGCCCTGCACGATTGGGGCCACGCCTATCCTGCATAATGGCTGCAATTTTTCTTTCTGCATAAGTAGCATACATGGCAATAACCAGCGATACTGTAATGATAACGGCTATTAGAATGAGCTTCTGCAGTAAAAACATCCAGTCTATGGTAAGTAGTGTCATTTTATTTTTTACTTCTTAGGTGGTAAGTTATATTTTTTTATGATTTGAAATGATGTGCTTGAAGCCTTTTGTTAGTCAGCATTTTTATTAAATACCTTTCCAGTAGCAGGCCCATCTATTAAACTTAATTGTACATGCTGTTGATTGACTTCACTCACATCATGTATATTCATAAAAAGACGAGGTTCTATGCCATTCATTACTTCTGTAACAGTTTCTTTAGGCTGCTCCAATTTTTGGTAATGATTTGCTGAAATTACAGAATGGCGAGACACATTTGTAGGACCTTCTATTATCCAATCAGATGCATGCTTTTTATCAAAACGGCAATCATTACAAATCCAGCCTGTACTTCCTTTTGAGCTTTCTTTTACTTCACCCCATTCATCTTTTCTTGCCGTTACACGATAGACTTCATCTCCCCGCATCCAAAGTTGTACTTCGCCACAGCATTTACTACAATCTCTGTGTGCATCCATTGGTTTTGTAAACCATACCCTGTTTTTAAACCGAAATGTTTTATCTGTAAGGGCACCCACCGGGCATACATCAATGACATTTCCTATAAAATCATTTTTCAAATTTTTCTGTATCATGGTGGCTATCTGTGCGTGATCTCCTCTGTCTAATACACCATGTTCTCTGGAATCGGTAAGTTGATCTGCGGTATAAACACAACGATAACAAAGGATACAACGAGTCATATGGAGTTGTATATATTCTCCTAAATCAACTTTATGAAAACTGCGTCTTTGAAATTCGTAACGAGTTTCTTCTTTGCCATGCTCATAGCCAAGGTCTTGAAGATGACATTCGCCAGCCTGATCACATATTGGGCAATCTAATGGATGATTAATTAATAAAAATTCTACTACCCCTGCTCTGGCATCTATTACCCTTGGTGATGTAATATTTTTTACTTCCATGCCATCCATCACCGTTGTGCGACAACTGGCAACTAATTTTGGCATTGGTCTGGGATCTTTTTCACTGCCTTTACTTACTTCTACTAAGCAGGTTCTGCATTTGCCACCACTATCTTTTAGCTTGCTGTAGTAGCACATAGCAGGAGGGGTAACTTCTCCACCTATTTGTCTGGCAGCATTAAGAATAGTTGTACCCGGTGCTACTTCTACCGTGATGTTATCGATTGTTACTTTAAAAAGTTGTTGTTCACTCATAATTAAAAGCCAAAATTAATGCAATAAAAGCTAAGCCGGTATATGAATTGGATCTGCATAATGTGCTAATCCATAGTTTCTCTTAGTACATTCATCGGGATGAAGTATATGCCATTCAAATTCATCTCTAAAATGTCTTATAGCCGCAGCCACAGGCCATGCTGCTGCATCGCCCAACGGGCAAATTGTATTTCCTTCTATCTTACTTTGTATATCCCAGAGTAAATCTATATCACTCATTTTGCCCTTGCCCTGATCTATGTTTAATAGTATTCTTTCCATCCAACCGGTACCTTCTCTACATGGGCTACATTGACCACAACTTTCGTGTCTATAAAAACGAGCTAATGTGTAAGTATTTTTTACCACACACTGGTCTTCATCCAATACTATAAAACCACCACTACCCATCATACTGCCAGTAGCAAAACCGCCATCAGACAGGCTTTCGTAGTTCATAATTCTGGTATCTCCTTTTGCAGTTTTCAACAATAAATTAGCAGGTAAAATTGGAACAGAAGACCCACCGGGAATGCAAGCTTTAAGTTTTTTCCCTCCGGGAATGCCCCCGCAGTATTCATCACTATATATAAATTCTTCTACCGAAATGGTCATATCAATCTCAAATACACCCGGCTTATTGATATTGCCGCAGGCAGAAATTAGTTTTGTACCTGTTGATTTTCCAACACCAATTTTTGCATATTCGTCACCACCTTCATTGATGATAGGCACTACAGCAGCAATGGTTTCTACATTGTTAACAACAGTGGGAGAGTCCCATAAACCTTTTACAGCCGGAAATGGTGGCTTGATGCGAGGGTTGCCTCTTTTACCTTCCAGACTTTCTAACAGTGCTGTTTCTTCTCCACAGATATAAGCACCTGCACCTCGCTGTACATATATTTCACAATCAAATCCGGTTCCTAAAATATTTGTGCCTAACCATCCATTGTGTCGAGCTTCTTCAATTGCGTGTTCTAATATAGACACAATCCATGCATATTCTCCTCTAATATAGATGTAGGAAACTTTAGAGCCCAAAGCAAAGCAAGAAGTTATAATACCTTCTATAAGCAAATGGGGCAAAAACTCCATCAGATACCTATCTTTAAAAGTGCCTGGCTCACTTTCATCTGCATTTACCACCAAATATCGTGGTATGCCTTCTGGCTTAGCCAAAAAACTCCATTTCATGCCCGTAGGAAAACCTGCTCCGCCACGACCACGTAAGCCACTTTTCTTTACTTCTTCCACCACAGCATCCGGACTCATTGTACGCAGTGCTTTTTCCACACTACGATAGCCGCCCTCTCTGCGATACACATCATAAGATCGGATACCCGGTACATGTGCTTTATCTAATAATATTTTTCTTCCCATATCTATACGGCTTTATACTTTTTTAAAGTGAAGAGCCACTCATTTTAATATTTGTATTGTTTCAAATATTTAAACAATAATTTTTACTCAATACCTGATAGCCTGCCGGGCAAATAGTAACCACCTCCCGGATTGCTTTTTCCAGACTTCTAATACCCGCAATTTGAAAACCATTCTATTGCCATAAAGTGCTGCATCTACTGTGGCATTAAACCTGGCATAAAAAACCTTTTTGCTTTGCACAATTTGCATACTATCTTCGGTAAATAAATAGTATGAAATTTTACTTCTCATGTCCTCCACTACATCAGCTTTATGCTGTATCCATCCATTGCTATGACCATAACTTAAACTGTCATGTAAATAGGTGTTCACATTTTCATTTTGAACCAGTGCGTTATGAAAATCTTTAACCCTGCTTGCCAAAGCTGCTGTTTGCTGACTTTGCGCAGCCAATGCAACATGCAAACAAACCGTTAATATGACAAAGAACCTATTCATTTCCGAAGGAAATACTATTCACCTTTTTTTTAATTATTCAAAGCTGCTGTATTCATACATTCTTCAATAATGGCATCCACTTTTTCTTTTGTGAGGTGCTCTCTGAAATGCATGCCCATCTGCATCATAGGGGCATATCCGCATGCTCCAAGACACTCTACTGTTTTCAAAGTAAATAAACCATCTTTTGTGGTTTCACCTACTTCTAAATCTAATTTTTCTTTGATATATTCAATAATATCATCGCAGCCCCTTACCATACATGGACCTGTTTGGCAAACTTCAAATAAGTATTTACCAACAGGTTTTAGATTGTACATGCTGTAAAAGCTGGCCACTTCATATACTTCTATGGGAGCAATATTTAGCAAACCTGCTACATAGTCCATTGCATCAGTACTTAGCCATCCGCCAAAACTCTCTTGAGCAAGATGCAGTACAGGTAGTAACGCACTTTTTTTTCTTTCAGCAGGGTACCGAGATACTAATCTATTAAATTCTGCTATTTGTGTATGATTAAAAACTACCGACATGATTTTTTTATTGTGAACATGATAATTGTAAGCGCAATAATATTTTTATCCATCCATTTCACCTGCTATCAGGTTTAAGCTACTCAGTGTAACTACTGCATCGCTCAGCATACTTCCTTTTACTATTTCTTCATAAGCCTGATAATAAATGAAACATGGTCTTCTAAAATGTAATCTATAAGGTGCCCTGCCTCCATCACTTATAAAATAAAATCCTAACTCTCCATTGGCGCCTTCTACGGCATTATACACTTCTCCCTTTGGCATCTCTACTTCACCCATTATTATTTTAAAATGATAAATAAGGGCTTCCATTTTCGTATAAACATCTTTCTTTTCCGGCAGATAATAAGCAGGTACATCTGCATGATAAACTTCTGCTTCTGTACCTTTAAACTCCTGAATTTTTTTATACGCCTGATCAATAATTTTTAATGATTCCCACATTTCTGCATTGCGCACCAACCATCTATCATAGTTATCGCCGGTGCTGCCGGTGGGCACTTTAAAATCAAAGTCTTCATAACTACTGTAAGGAGCATGTACCCGCACATCATAATCCACTCCTGAGGCTCGAAGGTTTGGCCCTGTCATGCCATATTGCATTGCCCGATCAGGGCTAATGGCACCACCACCAATTGTTCTTTCCATAAAGATGCGGTTGCGCTGCAATAAGTTTTCAAATTCTTTTAAAACCTTAGGATATTCATCTAAAAATTTTTCTAATTTTGTAAATGCAGTGTTGGTAAAATTTCTTTCAAAACCACCTATACGTCCAATGTTTGTTGTAAGCCTGCTACCACATACTTCTTCATATATTTCATAAATAAGTTCACGGTATTGCATCACATAAAGAAACACAGTCATGGCACCTGTATCTACTCCTACAATGCTATTACATATCAAATGATCCGCTATTCGTGCCAACTCCATAATAACAACCCGGAGATAATCTACCCGTTTTGGCGTTTTTACATGAAGTAGTTTTTCGCAGGTAAGGTGCCAACCCATATTATTGATGGGTGCACTGCAATAATTTAATCGGTCTGTTAATGGAGTGATCTGATATAGGGGTCTGCGTTCTGCAATTTTTTCAAATGCCCTGTGTATATATCCAACAGTCTGCTTTGCTGAAACAACTTTTTCGCCATCCAATTCCATTATATTTTGAAACACACCATGTGTGGCAGGGTGCGTGGGCCCCAGATTGATGGTTTGTGTTTGTTTTTCAATGGAGCCTTCCGGCAATTTTATATTTGGTACCAATATATCGGACATATTATTATTCCCGTTTTATTCCTTTTAAATTATGCTTATTGCTCTTTTAAAATGTTCATTTTATAGATGAATTTACTCATTTTTCAAGCAATATAAATATCATTTGCCTGCGGCAATGATTTTACCCTCTTCCAAACATTTCATCATCCTTATCAATCCTGCTTTGGTCTTCTAATGGATATTCTTTCCGTAAAGGAAAATAATCCATTTCATCTACATTTTGGATGCGTCTTAAATCAGGATGACCCAAAAAATTGACACCAAAAAAATCATAAGCTTCCCTTTCCTGCCAATTTGCTGAGGCAAATATTTTTGATGCGGTAAACACATCAGGTTTTTCAATACTTGTAAAAACTTTATACCTCAATCTAATATTCTCTGTGAAATTGTGCAGGTGATATACTACTGCCAGCTCACGACCTTTATTATCTGGGTAATGAACAGCTGTAAGATCTGTAAGGAATGTAAAACCAAGAGCCGGTTCTTCAAACAGATACTGGAGTATTTTTAGGTTCAATTCTTTGGCTGTTTCAAATGTAAGCATATCATAAGTCTCACTGATATTAACTATGGCTTCGCCAAATTTCTCCTCTAATTTATGTAAAACAATTTCGTTTGTAAGTGCCATTTTATATTGGATAATTTTAAGCAGATGTAATAACTACTGAATGCCATAACTATTTAAAAGTGCTTTATAATGTACACTGTTTCTCCGACGTAGGCTTTCATTATGCACTAGCTCCTGCACTTTCATAAAGCCATCTAAAATGGCTTCGGGTCGTGGAGGACAACCCGGCACATATACATCCACCGGTATTACCTGATCAATGCCTTGCAATACGCTATAGGTATCAAAAATACCTCCAGATGATGCACAGGCGCCTACGGCTATAACCCAACGTGGCTCGGCCATTTGTATGTAAACTTGTTTTAATACTGGTGCCATTTTTTTTGCAATGGTACCCATTACCATTAGTAGATCACATTGGCGTGGTGTAAATCCAAGTCTTTCACTTCCAAAGCGACTTAGATCGTAATGAGAACCCATTGTAGCCATAAATTCAATACCGCAGCAAGAGGTGGCAAATGGTAATGGCCATATTGAATTCTTACGGGCAAGACCTACCACTTTCTCGAGGCTTGTAGCAAAATAACCTTCTCCTTGTAAGCCTTCCGGCATTTCGGAAATGGCAATATTGTCGCGAATATTGGCGGGTATAGGATTTAAATTATATCGCACCGGTCTTGTAGTGGACATTAGACAGATTTAATTGTTTTTGAATATTTTTGATGTAGAACAACAGGTATAGAACATTGTTTAAAAATCTAAGTATTTGTGAAAAGGTTAGTCCTCCCAGCGAAGTGCGCCTTTTTTGATGATATAAATAAATCCACATAAAAAGAATCCTACGAAAAGTAAAACTTCTACAAATCCATCCCATCCCAATAACCTAAAATTGACAGCGTATGGATAAAAGAAAATTACTTCCACATCAAACAGTACAAATAGGATGGCAACTAAGAAATACTTAATAGCCATTGGTTGTCTGGCATCACCATGGCTTTCAATACCACTTGCAAAATTTTCTAATTTATCAGATGTTTTGCGCTTTGGCCCAAATTGATGGCTTAGTATCATCATGGTTGCTACAAATCCAATGGCAAACAATAGATGTACTCCAATAGGAGCATAATCGGCTGCCGTAGTTGATGTAGCCACATCTAAAAGAAATAAGTTGATCTGCATTAAAAAACTTTGTGGCAAAAATAGGTGGATGTGGCTAACATCAAAGTCTTTTTTAGACGCTCAGTCTTATTTGTATTTACTGCTCATTTAATTTATATTTTTAAAGTATAATGGCATAAACAATAGAAGCATTGTATAATAATTGAAATTGCTTCTAAGAATTAGGATATTGAATGAAATATCAGACGTTAACTATTAATTGCATTTTACACTAGTATGTTTAAACAATTTAACATTGTATTGACATTCATTTTACATTTGTATGTTGTCTGTATATTTTAAATATTATATAGAATACACTTTG